>JALYIA010000104.1 GCA_030776065.1 Acidobacteriota bacterium | reverse complement strand
GCCGCGGGGTTGGCGGGGAGTGCGAGACCGCACGTGAGGAGCGCGAGACCGACGGCGGGCATGAGGTGCCGGGCCGGGGCGGGCGTGCGGGTTGGCGGTGTGGTCCGCATGGGTGGTCGACGCATCTCCCGTGTCAGAGTAAGGCGAATCCAGCCCTCATGCTACCGCTTCGGCGGTTGCGCCGTACGACGGCTGGGCGGGGGTAGGCGGATCCTGCACCGTGCGGCGGTCGGGCACAGAGCGTGCGATGGTCGGGCACAGAGCGTGCGATGGTTCCGCACAGGCCGTGCGGCGGTCCCGCACAGGAGAGGGCTGCGCACAGTAAGATGAGAGGCGCGATGGTCGGGGGATGTGCGGGTCGAGCCGTTCGGCCGGTGCGCTTCGTCCAAAGCAGAGGGATCCGCCCGGGATGAGGAACGACCTACTTCGCCGCGTCTGGACCGCCGCCGCTCTGGCCTGCTGCTGCCTGCTCGCGGTGCATGCGCAGGCGCCTGCTCCCGCCGGACAGACGCCTGCTGCACAGACGCCGGCGGCACAGACACCCGCGCCGCCGCCTCCGGACTCGGGCGGCCCGACGACGGACAACGGGCCCATCATCCTTCCGAAGAAGAAGGAGCCGGCCGGCGACGCGCCTCCACCTGCGCCGGAGCAGCCGAAGGTGAAGAATCCGAACGGGGAGACCTACTCGCTGCGGGTGGACGTGCCGATCGTGAATCTGAACGTGTCGGTGATCCTGGACAAGACGCACCAGTTCGTTCCGGGGTTGAAGCCGGGGAACTTCCTGGTGCTGGAGGACGGGGTGGAGCAGAGGGTGGACAGCGTACGCATCACGCAGACGCCGATCACGGCGGTGATGCTGCTGGAGTTTGCGAGCAACTCCTGGTACCTGGTCAACGACATGCAGAATGCGTCGGCGAGCTTCTTTCATTCGCTGCGGCCGGACGATTATGTGGCGGTGATGACGTACGACCTGAATACGCACATCCTGTGCGACTTCACGAACAACAAGGGCGTGATCGCGGACTCGCTGCGTTCGCTGACGATTCCCGGCTTCTCGGACACGAATCTGTTCGACGCGCTGTACGAGACGCTGGACCGGACGTCGAGGATTGCGGGGCGCAAGTACATCCTGCTGATCGGGTCGGGGCGGGACACGTTCTCGAAGCTGACGCTGGACAAGATTCTGGCGAAGGTGAAGGCGACGCCGAACGTGACGATCTTCGCGATCTCGACCGGCGGGCTGGGCAATGCGCTGGGTGGCGGGGGCAACCTGAACTACCTGCAGGCGCAGAATCAGCTGAAGACGTTTGCGCAGATGACGGGCGGACTCTACTTCGCGCCGATCTTCGCGGGGGAGCTGCCGGACGACTTCGGGGTGATCAACAACTCGATCCGCAACCAGTACCAGGTGACGTACCGGCCGGGGAACACGAAGAACGACGGCACGTTTCGCCGGGTGAAGGTGCTGCTGGTGGACAACGAAGGGCATCCGCTGCAGATGCAGGACGAGAAGGGCAAGCCGCTGAAGTACTCCGTGATTGCGCGCGATGGATACACGGCGAAGCTGCCGGTGGAGTAGCAGACGGAGGCTGCGCGGGGCAGCCGCACTGCTGCTATGCTGAACCTGACGGTAGCTGACCGCGAGAGACTGCACATATCATGTCCGACCCTGTAAAGATCACAGTTCGACCGAACGGCTCGCTGCGCGTTGAGGGCCACATCCTGCTGACGGATGCCGATGGCAAACAATGGGACCTGACGGGCAAGCCTGCCATTTCGCTGTGCCGCTGCGGCGCGAGCGAGAAGCGTCCGTTCTGCGACGGCAGCCACAACCGCGTCGGCTTCCAGTGCAATGCCAGTCCCGCGCTGCTGACGTAGCGGAGCTCGGCGTGGCAGCACGTTTCCGGAGACACAGAGGGTGGAGGTTTGCGCTGGTTGCGCTGCTCGCCGTGGCGATGCGGCCCGCGGACGTGCGCGCCCAGGGGCCCGGAGCCCAGCGCGACCCGGCCCAGCGCGACACGGCACCACGCGAGCTGGCCCAGCGCGACCTGGCCCAGTATGCGGGCGAGTACCACTGGGCGCATGAGCCGGCGATTGTGGCGGCGATGTCTGTCGACAGCGGCAGGCTCTTCCATCAGCGGGAGGGCCGCCCGCGGGAGGCGCTGGTGCCGGACCCCGGCGCCGGTGACAACGCCGACCGCTTCGCCATCCCGACGGCCGGGGCGCATGTGGTCTTTGTGCGCGACGCGGAGGGCAGCGTGACGGGGTGCCGCTTTGTGGCGGACTCCGACGGCCACGTGAAGGTGGAGGAGACGCGTACGTCAGCGGCTCTGCCGCATCTGCTGCCGTACCGGGAGTACACCCGGATGGAGGCGATGATCCCCATGCGCGACGGCGTGCGGCTGCACGCGGTGATTCTGCGGCCCAGCGGGGACGGAGGCGAGGCCGGCGCGCTGCCGATGCTGATGGAGCGCACGCCGTACGGCGTGGACGACAACGACTCCGAGCACATCAACGCCGTCAAGCCGGAGCTTGCGTCCAGCGGGTACATCTTTGTGTTCGAAGATATCCGCGGACGGTACAAGTCCGAGGGACGGTTTGTGATGAACCGGCCGGTGGTGCCGCACACCCGCCCGACCGACGTGGATGAGACGACGGACACGCACGACACGATCGACTGGCTGCTGGCGAACGAGAGCCGCAACAACGGGCGCGTGGGGGTCTACGGGGTGTCGTATCCGGGGTTTCTGGCGATGATGGCGGGGATCGATCCGCACCCGGCGGTGAAGGCGATCTCCCCGCAGGCGCCGATGACGGACGTGTGGCTGGCCGACGACTTCTTTCACAACGGTGCGTTCCGCGAGACCTACGCGTTCGACTACGTGCAGGAGATGGAGGGGCAGAAGACGGACGTGCGGGTGAGCTCGAAGGAGGACACGTACGACTTCTTTCTGCGGGAGGGCAACTTCGCGAAGGCCGCGGCGGCGGCGAAGATGGCGGATCTGCCGACGGCGAAGGCGTTCCTCGGGCAGCCTGCCTACACCGCGTTCTGGCACGATATGGCGGTCGAGTACCGGCTGAACGATTCGCGGGTGCCGACGCTTGAGGTGGGCGGCTTCTGGGACCAGGAGGACATGTGGGGCACGCAGGCGGAGTACGCCGCGCTGAAGCCGCACGACGGCGCCCACCAGGTGTTTCTTGTGCTGGGCCCGTGGAACCACGGCGGATGGCAGGACAACGCGCGCAGGCTGGGGGCGCTCGACTTCGGGCAGGCGACGGGGATCGAGTATCGCAGGCGGTTCGAGGCGCCGTTCTTCGAGCGCTACCTGAAGGATCGTGTGTGGCCGGAGGGCCGGGCGTTCGACCTGGCGGATACGGCGAGCTTCCGCACGGGCGTGAACGAGTGGAGGCGCTATGCGGCGTGGCCTCCGCGGGTCGGGTTCACAGCGGCGCAGTTCTTCCTCGAGCCGGGGGGAGCGCTGAGCCTGTGGAGGCCGGGCGCGGGCTCGGCCGAGGTGGCGGCGAGGTATGTGTCGGACCCCGCGGATCCGATCCCGTACCGGCACAGGCCGATCCAGTCGACGTATGCGGCGGGGTCGAGGTGGTCCACGTGGCTGGTGGAGGACCAGAGGTTTGTGAGCGGACGCAAGGACCTGGCAAACTTCTCGACCGCGGTGCTCGACCACGATGTGACGGTGACCGGGGAGGTGGTCGCGGACCTGTTCGCCTCGACGTCGGGCACGGACGGCGATCTGGTGGTGAAGCTGATCGATGTGTATCCGGACGACGCTGCGGCGGGGGGCGAAGCCGGGGGAAGGCTGGCGGGGTACGAGCTGATGGTGGCGTCGGAGATCTTTCGCGGGCGGTACCTGCACAGCTTCGAGCAGCCGCAGGCGCTTGAGCCGGGCAAGGTGAACGAGTTTCGCTGGAGCCTGCATGGCGCCGACCACACGTTTCTGAAGGGCCACCGCATCCTGGTGGAGGTGCAGTCGACTTGGTTTCCGCTGTACGACCGGAATCCGCAGACGTTTGTGCCGAACATCATGTACGCACCCGCGAAGGCGTACCGGCGGGCGTCGGTGACGATCTACTCCGGCGCGAAGTACCCGTCGCATCTGGACGTGCAGGTTGCGCAGTAGGCGGGCGGGCTAGCGTGGGACGGGGCAGCCGCGCAGGACGGTCTTGCGGAGTTCGCCGGATGGCCCGAAGAGGTTGAAGCTGGCGGGCTGGCCGGCGGCGAGCTCGCCGAGGTGCGGCAGGCCGGCCATGGCTGCGGGGTTGCGCGTGGCGGTGCGCAGGGCTACCGGCAGGGACACGCCGGTGAAGCGGCGGAGGTTGTCTACGGCGCGGTCCATGGTGAGGACGGAGCCGGCGAGCGTCTCGATGCCGCGCTTGAGGTCGGACGCGAGCAGGCAGCGGGCGTCCTTGACGGCGACGGAGAGGCCGCCGAGATCGTAGAGGCCGTCGGGCATGCCGGTGGCGGAGATGCCGTCGGTGACGAGGACGGCGCGGTCTTCGCCCTTGGCGCGCATCCACAGGCGGACGAACTCCGGCGCGACATGGATGCCGTCGCAGATGAGTTCGGCGTAGAGGGTGTCGGAGTCGAGGACCACGCCGGCGAGGCCGGGCTCGCGGTGGTCGAGGCGGCGCATGGCGTTGAAGGTGTGGGTGGCGCCGGTTGCGCCCGCGACGATGCCGGCGCGAGCCTCGGCGGCGGTGGCGTCCGAGTGGCCGAGGCTGATGCGGACGCCCAGGCCGGAGG
>JALYIA010000103.1 GCA_030776065.1 Acidobacteriota bacterium | reverse complement strand
GGGTTCGGGCGCGACTTCGGCCGCGACGGCGGAGAGGTCTGCCGCTGCCGCGACGCGACTGCAGCCTGGCTGGTATGTCGTCGCCTACACCTTCAACCACCAGGAGCAGGCGCTCAAGCGTGCCTCTGCGATCGTTCGCCGGTACCCCTTTCTTCACCCGGAGGTGATCGCCCCGAATGGACGCACGCCGTACCTGATCGCGCTCGGCGGAGCGATGAGCCGCAACGAAGCCGAGACGATCCGGGAGCGTGCACGCCGGGTGGGCCTGCCGCGCGACACGTTTGTTCGCAATTATGGCAGTTAGAGCAACTACGCAGTCAGGGCAATAACGGCAGTCAGGGCAACGAAACGGTCCGGCTTCAACCGCGTCGATTCAGGAAGGCGCAGCAGATACGGTGCAGGCACTCCCTCCGGCGGGGCTTCTTTCGGGGCTCCGCCGGAGGTGCGTGTGGCTCGCGCTTGCCTGACCCACCCGCCTCCCATGTAGTCTGTCCCCGTGGCGAAGACACCCAAGGCCCCCAAGCCGGACGACGCCGAATACCTCACCGTCGAGGACCCGACCGGCCCCCAGACGGTCCGCGTCTCGCACCCGGGCAAACTTTACTTTTCGGGCACGACCATCGTTTCGAAGCTCGATCTGGTGCGTTACTTTTTGGCGGTAGCGCCGGGCGCACTGGGGGGGATTCGAGACCGGCCGATCGTGCTCAAGCGCTTCGTCAACGGGGCTTCGCTCGAGGGCGTACAGCCGGAGCCCTTCTACCAGAAGCGCGCGCCCGACCCAGCAAGCCTGCCCGCCTTCCTGCGCACCGTCACCCTCTCGTTTCCCTCGGGACGCACAGCGGAAGAGCTGGTGGTGGACACCGTTGCCGGGCTCGCGTGGGCGGTGAACCTGGGGTGCATCGAGCTGCACCCGCATCCGGTGCGCTCGGGCGATCTCGACCACCCGGATCAGCTCCGGATCGACCTCGATCCGAATCCGGGCGTAGCGTTCGCGGATGTCCGGCGCGTGGCGCTGGAGACGCACGCTCTGCTGACGGAGCTGGGCCTGCCGAGTTTTCCGAAGACCTCGGGGTCGCGCGGCATTCACATCAATGTCCCGATCGAACCGCGGTGGAGCTTCACGGAGGTTCGCCGCGCCGCGCTGGCTCTGGCGCGTGCGGTCGAACGGCGCATCCCTACGCTGGCGACGAGCTCGTGGTGGAAGGAGGAGCGGCATGGCGTCTTTCTGGACTACAACCAGAACGCCAAAGACCGGACGACGGCCTCCGCCTACTCGGTGCGCCCGCTGCCGGACGCGCGCGTGTCTGCACCGCTCACCTGGGCGGAGCTGCCCGACGCGGAGCCGGCGGAGTTCACCGTGCTCACCATGCCGGCGCGGTTTGCGGCGCAGGGCGACCCCCACGCGGACGTGGATGCTCGCCGCGTCTCGCTCGAACCCCTGCTCGAGCTTGCGGCGCGGGATGAATCCTCGGGTCTGGGGGATGCCCCGTGGCCGCCGCACTTCGCGAAGCAGGCCGGGGAGCCCGCGCGGGTGCAGCCCTCGAAGGCGCGCGCGGCGAAGTCTTTCTCCGACCAGATCGGCGAAGGGTTCGGGGAGAAGCGGTTTCGGAGGCGGGCCACGAAGGCTGCGACCGCAGGGCCGGCCATTCCGCCGGACCATCCAGCTGGTGGGGCGGATGAGCCGCCGCACAAAGCTCCCAGCCGCCGCACCCCGAGGTTTCCCCTGCTCACGATCGCGCAATCGCCGGACCGGCAAGCCGCGGAAGCGGGGCTCGCCCGCTGGCGCGAAGCCCATGCAGAAGCCTCAGCATGTCTCGCTGCAGACGACATCCTGACGGACCGGATGCGCGGCTCGGCCCAGATCTGGTACCGGATCCGCGTGAACCTGCGCAATGTTCCCGAGGACCTGCGCCCACGGCAGAGCACGCCGGACCCGGACGACGACCCCACCCGCACCTGGCGCGAGGGCAGGCCGGAGTGAATGGGTGAGTTCGGCGGCCTGTAGACTTCACCGGGACGACGAGAGGCTCACCGCAGCGGGGGTCGCGGCAAGAAGCTCCTAGCGGCCGGCGAAGATCTCCTTCAGTTCGAGCGGAGTCACGACTTCCAGTTGAGCGTAGGTGCAGTCCTCCGGCCTCTTGTCGGTGCGCCAACGCCGGAAGTGCGCCATGTGCCGGAAGCGTGTGCCCTGCATGTGTTCATAGGCTACCTCGACGACGAGTTCCGGGCGGAGAGGCTCCCAGCTGAGGTCCTTGCCGGCGGACCAACGGCTCTGGCCGCCGGGCATGCGCGAGCCGGCCGCCGCGTCGGTCGCCCAGCCGGCCCAGGGATGGCGGTCGAGCGCCCGCTGGCGGTACGGCTCAAGGAAGCCAACCAGCTCCTTGCGCCTGGCGGCCGTGAAGCTCGCGCACACGCCCACATGCTGCAGGGCTCCCGCGTCGTCGTAGAGCCCAAGCAGCAGGGAGCCGATCAGGGTTCCGTCGCCGTTCTTGTGCCAGCGGAAGCCGGCGACCACGCAGTCGGCGTCGCGCTCGTGCTTCACCTTGAGCATGGCGCGCTTGTCGGGCTCGTACACACCTTGGTCGGGCTTGGCCATTACGCCGTCGAGCCCCGCGCCTTCGAAGCGGTGGAACCAGCCGTCGGCGACCGTCGGCTCGCGCGTGGCGGGAGTGATGTGGACGGGAGCGTGTGCTGCCGCGAGCAGCTTCTCGAGCTCTGCGCGGCGTTCAGCGAACGGCACGGTGCGCAGGTCGCGGTCGGCGACGCACAGCAGATCGAAGAAGACGACGGAGGCGGGAGTCTCGCGCGCCAGCAGCCGTACGCGGCTCTCGGCGGGGTGCACGCGCAACTGCAGCGCCTCGAAGTCGAGCGCGGTTCGTCCACCCGGGCCTACGCGTGCGATCACGATCTCGCCGTCGAGCACGCAGCGTTCGGGAAGCTGCGCCTTCAGCGTGTCCACGATTTCGGGGAAGTAGCGGTTGAGCGGTTTGAGGTCGCGGCTCTGGATGAGCACCTCGTCGCCGGAACGAAATACCAGCGCGCGAAAGCCGTCCCACTTTGGCTCAAAGATCCAACCCGCACTGGACGGAATGGAATCGACACGTTTCGCCAGCATGGGGGCGATCGGCGGCTGCACAGGAAGGTCCATCGCCCTATGCTATGCGTCTCGCGGATCGGCATCCAGGAGCCGGCGTGGAGCGGAGCGCTGACTGAGAGGAAGGGGAGTCTGGTGGAGGCCGCCCGCTCGGGAGCGCAAGAAAGTAGACTCAGAGGTGTGGACCCCGCCTTCACTCCCAAGCAGCGACTGATTCTGGCGGTAGTGCCGCCGGCGGCTGCGTTCGTGATCCGCCTGCTTGGCGCGACGCTGCGGTATGAGGACATCGTCGAGGGGGAGACGCCGCCGGGGTACAGGATTGCGGGGCCAAGCGTGTTCGCCTTCTGGCATCGTTCGCTGCTGGCGTGCGCGCACCGCTTTCGCGGGCTGGAGATCGCGATCCTGATCTCCCCGTCGTTCGACGGCGAGCTTGTCGCGCGGACGGTGGAGCGGCTCGGCTTCCGTGCGGTTCGGGGCTCGTCTTCCCGCGGAGGCGCGGCTGGGCTGCGCACCATGCAGGCTGCGTTTGGGGAAGGCCACCGCTGCGCCTTTACCGCAGACGGCCCTCGCGGACCGCTGTGCGTGGCGAAGCCGGGAGCCGCGCAGCTTGCGCGTTCGGTGAGGCCGGCGGCGGCGGTGGTAGCGCCGGCTGAGTTGGGGACGTGGCTGGGCTGCTTCTACGCGCTGCCGACACGGGCGTGGCAGCTCCGCTCGTGGGACGGGTTTCTGATCCCGAAGCCGTTTGCGCGCGTGCTGCTGGCCTGGCCTCGGCACGTGCCGGCGGCGGAGGTTACGGTGGAGGCGCTGCAGGCGGCGCTTGACCGCGCCGTGGAGCTTGCCGAGGCGGACCCGCGGGTGGATCCTGCGCTCCGCATGGAGCGCGTTGCCACCAAGGCAAAGTCTGCAGCGAGCGCCGTGTAGCGATGCGCGTCTCCGACTTCCACTTCGATCTTCCGGAGGAGCTGATTGCGCAGCATCCGCCCGCCGTGCGCGGCAGCAGCCGGATGCTGGTGGTGGAACGTAGCCAGCCTCCGGCGCCGCCAACATTGACGGACAGCCACTTCATGGACCTGCCGCAGTATCTCCGCGCGGGGGACCTGCTGATCTTCAACGACTCGCGGGTGCTGCCGTCGCGCCTGTTCGCCACGCGTGCGGGAGCGGCGACGCACCCTCGCTCGCCTGCGCCGTCGGGTCGCGTCGAGGTGCTGTTGACGGAGCAGCTCGGCGGGCAGGATGACAGCGGAGGGGCGACGGTGTGGCGTGCGCTCTGCCGCCCCGCGAGGAAGGTGGTCCCCGGCGAGACGCTGCTCTTCCACGCCCCCGGCGCCGAACCCGGCGCTTCGCCAGCGCTGAGGGCTGAGGTAGTCAGCGTGGGCGATTTCGGGGAGCGCACTCTGCGGTTCGCGCCGGCTGGGCCGCACGAGACCGACTTTTTCGCGACCGTGAGCCGGATCGGCCACATGCCTCTGCCGCCGTACATCCGCCGCGACCAGGCGGATAACGCAGGCAGTGCAGACGACGAGGAGGACAGGGCGCGCTACCAGACGGTGTATGCGCAGGATCCGCAGATTGGGGCGCCGCGATCGGCTGCCGCACCCACCGCGGGGCTCCACTTCACGCCGGAGGTTTTAGGGGCGCTGACGGCGCGCGGGGTGGAGATTGCGCCGATCACCCTGCACGTCGGGCTAGGGACGTTTCAGCCGGTGCGGGTGGCGGAGCTGGCCGAGATTCGTCTGCATGCCGAGCGGTATACGCTTCCCGTGGGCACGGCCGATGCCCTGAACCGGGCGCTCCGCCCTGTGCCGGGAGAGGCACGGCGGCGGGTCGTCGCGGTGGGAACGACGACGACGCGGACGCTCGAGCACATCGCCGGGGAGGCGCAGGGCGGGGTGCTCGAGCCGCATTCGGGGTCGACCGCGCTGTTTCTTTCTCCGGGGCACCGCTTTCGGATCGTGTCGGGGCTGCTGACGAACTTCCATCTGCCGGAGTCGACGCTGCTGATGCTGGTGGCGGCGTTTATGGCGGATGGGCGGGCGGCCGGGCACACGAGCGCTCCGCCGGACGCGGATCTCGGCCGCCGGCAGGTTCTTGCTGCGTACGCGCATGCGGTGGCGCAGCGCTACCGGTTCTTCTCGTACGGGGATTGCATGCTTCTGTTGTAGAGCGGAGCCTCGGGTGCAGGCAGGGGGAATCCGCTTGCATTCGTGCGCCCGCATGGGTATGGTGCTCGCATCGAATCCCGGGGTCACCGGAATAGCCTACGTCCGGCAGAGCGACACAGCGCCTGGCTGGATGGTGCTTGCCGTTGGCACCACATCCAACCGTGGGAGAAGAGACCATGCCTGCAGAGCCCTTTGGCAGCTCCGACCGAATCGAGACCTTTGCCGCGACGCCTGAGCAGGCCCAGATCCGCTATGGGGCCGAACCGCGCGTGGTTCGTCTGCAGGCCGAGCAAGGCGAGGAGCAGGCCGAGCCTGAGGTCAAGCCGGTGGCCGTTCTGGTATGCCACGGGATGGGGCAGCAGGTGCGCTTCGAGACCATTGGCCAGCTTGCGTCCTCCATCCTGAACGCGGCGGAGGCGAACGGCTGCACGGTCGCGCCGAATGGAGTTCACCTGTCGTGCCAGGAGAAGGGCTTTCTGGCGCGTGCGGAGCTGAACTGGACGGATGCTGCGGGCGAGCCGCATCAGGTCCACATGTACGAGGCGTACTGGGCGCCGATCACGGAAGACAAGGTGACGTACCGGGACACGCTGCAGTTCCTGTTCCAGGCCGCCTGGCGCGGCATTCGGTGCAGCTCGCTGCTGAAGCGGAGCACGTTTGAGCGGTGGATGTTCTTCCGCATGCAGAAGCTCACGATCACTACGGGCACGCAGATCGCTCTGTGGGTGGTCGCCTGTCTGCTGGTGGTGGAGGCCGCGGCGATCGCGTATGTCACGTTGCGGGTGGCCGCGGGCGTGAAGGAGGTGTCGGCGATTCAGTGGCCGCACCTTCCGCCGCTGGCTTGGTCGCTGGGGTCGGTGCGCACGCTGTTGGCTTTCCTGCTGGCGGACGCGCTGCAACTATTGAAGCCCTTTCTGCCGCAACACGGCACACTGCACCACCCGGCAAGCCTCGGAGGGTGGCTTGGCGCGGTGTGGAGAACGGTGGCCTGGCTTGTCCTGATAGCCCACGCGTTCTTTGTGCGGTATTTTCTGGTTCAGTACGCAGGGGATGTGGCGGCCTATATTTCGCCGTTCAAGGCGTCCAAGTTCGACACGATTCGTACGCAGATCCAGAGCGTAGGCCTGACCGTCGGGAAGGCCATCTACGGGTTCGACAGCCTTCCCGGTATCCCGGACTACGAGCGCATCGTGTTTGCCGGCCACTCGCTGGGCTCCGTGCTGGCCTATGACACGCTGAATGCGCTGCTGAACACGGATCTGACCTCCGCCAATCCGGGGGGGAGGCGGGTGGCGGAACGGACCACCCATCTGATCACGTTTGGCTCTCCCCTGGACAAGACCGCGTTTCTGTTCCGGACGCAGGCCAACTACATCACCGACCCGATCCGGGAGCAGATGAGCGCCGCGTTTCAGCCCCTGATCCTCTACCGGGAGATCCGCGAGCGGCTCTGCTGGATCAACCTCTGGTCGATGTGGGATGTCATCTCGGGCGCACTGGACTACTACGGGGACGGAGACGAGAAGCTGGTGCATAACAGGCGCGACCCGTCGGCCTGGATCCCCTTTGCCGCCCACGTTCAATACTGGAAGGGGAGGCTGCTGGCCGAGACTCTGTACGACGCGGTGACGTAGGGCTTTTCCACCGGGGTCCCCGGCTCTCCACAAACGCTGCACCGTTTCTGCGCCTTGCCGGGCCGGGCTGGCGAGCCTAGTCTTCAGGGAAGGCGCGCATCGCTGTCCGAAGGCGCGGCCTGGTTGCTTTCGGGGAAAAAGCCCTGCTGAAGGCGCGGACAAGCCCCTGCTCGAGCGGGGCAACCGCCTGCCAGGGTCCTCGGAGGGCTCTCGAAAACGCGCATTCGCAGCCCCTTTCCGGAGCTTTCCACAGAGGTTTCCGGGCATTTTCCTCTCTGGCATGTGGAAGAAGGGCCATAACCAGAGTACTTACATTCCTAACACTACAGGTTGGGTATTCCGCTTGACATACCCCATAGGCAGAGGTACCTTCACTCCTGCACCCGTCACCAACGCGTGCAATACAACTTCCAGCGCATCCGCCGAGCCTGCCATCTGCGGCACGATACAGGCAGCTGAGGAGCGTTCCGTCGCAGCTGACTTACAGGTTTGATCCCAGGCTTACTTTGAAGACCGCGAAGCACCGTTTGGAGCGGAATCCGGTCGTTCCTTAGACTCCGGACCGCAAGGACGAGCAGTACGCATCAGCATCCGAGCCGACCGACCGTCGGCTCCCCGCCGGCCTCCTCAACCAGGCTCGCCGGCCGCCCACCGCAAAAGGGCAGCAACCTGCACCACCGGCAGCACCGCGACATCCAATTAAGGAGAGCCCCCGAGCCCGATGACACCTATCCAGACCACCAGCCCCACCGGAACCCAGAGTGCAAGCCAGAACGGAACCCAGGCTGCCCCGCAGAATGGCACCCAGAACGGCACCCAGAACGGCATGCAGAGCGGGACGCATCCCGCCGCGCGCCCGGGGCTTGCGCCTCAGCGGACCAGCCGCGCTCCTGGGCTGTCGTTTTCGCGCCACTTCACGCGGCCGGGCATCTCGCCGTTTGAGGAGATCACCTGGGAGTTCCGCGACGCCGTGATCCAGGACTACAAGGGGCGGACGATCTTCGAGCAGCGCAACGTTGAGGTGCCGGCGGACTGGTCGATGACGGCGACCAACATTGTAGCGAGCAAGTACCTGCACGGCCACATTGGCGCAGACCCGAACTCGGACCAGGCTCGCGAGACCGGCGTTCGCGCGCTGATCACCCGGGTGGCCGAGTCGATTCGCGACTGGGGCATACGCGGCGGTTACTTCGCGACTCCGGCCGACGCCGCGACGTTTTACGCCGAGCTGTGCCACCTGCTGCTGAACCAGAAGGTCGCGTTCAACTCGCCGGTCTGGTTCAACGTTGGGTGCGACCGCCTGGAGCCGAACTCGGACGCGCAGAACTGGCATTGGAACCAGGAGTCCGGCAAGATTGAGTTCTCCGTTACGGGCTACTCGAAGCCGCAGTGCTCGGCGTGCTTCATCAACTCGGTGCAGGACTCGCTGGATTCGATTCTGACGCTGGCGAAGACGGAGGGCATGCTGTTCAAGTGGGGCTCGGGCGCAGGCTCGAACCTGTCTGCGATTCGGGGCTCGATGGAGACCTTGAGCGGGGGTGGCACGGCGTCTGGGCCACTCAGCTTTATGCGCGGCTTCGATGCCTTTGCGGGCGTGATCAAGAGCGGCGGCAAGACGCGGCGGGCAGCGAAGATGGTGGTGCTGAACATCGACCACCCGGATATCGAAGACTTCATCGAGTGCAAGGTGAAGGAAGAGGAGAAGGCCTGGCATCTGATTCAGGCCGGGTACGACGGGTCGGGTCCGGACTCCGAGGCCTACTCGTCGATCTTCTTCCAGAACGCGAACAACTCCGTCCGCGTGAACGATGACTTCATGCACGCGGTCGAGAGCGGCGGAACCTTCTCCACGCTTACGGTGAAGGATCGCAAGCCGGTGAAGGAGTACAACGCGCGCGAGCTGATGCTGAAGCTCGCAGAGGCGACGTGGCAGTGCGGCGATCCGGGCATGCAGTACGACACGACGATCAACCGTTGGCATACCTCCAAGAACACGGCGCGCATCAACGCGTCAAACCCCTGCTCGGAGTACATGTTCCTGGACGACTCGGCGTGCAACCTGGCGAGCTTCAACCTGCTGCGGTTCCTGACGCCCGGGGGGCAGTTCGATATTCCGGCGTACCGGCACGCGATCGCGACCGTCACGACGGCTATGGAGATCATCGTCGACTCGGCCGGCTACCCGACCGAGATGATCGCGAAGAACTCGCACGACTACCGCCCGCTGGGGCTCGGCTATGCGAATCTGGGCGCGCTGCTGATGGCGTTCGGCCTGCCGTATGACTCGGACGCCGGGCGCGACTTTGCGGCTACGCTCACCTCGATTCTGTGCGGGGATGCGTACTGGCAGTCGGCGCGCATCGCGGAGACCTGCCCGGCGCTCGGCGCGGCCACGCCGCTGTGCCAGCAGACGGCGATTGAAGGCGGCGCGTGCCCTGGCTTCTATGTCAACCGCGAGCCCTTTCTGGACGTGATCCGCATGCACCGCGCGGAGGTCAACAACATCGGCAAGGTCACGGCGTCGAGCCCGCGCAACGCGTCCGAGCCATTCTCCGTCCCGCAGCTCGACACCCTGGTGGCGGCCAGCCGTCACGCCTGGGACGGCGCACTCCTGCACGGCGAGAAGTATGGCTACCGCAACTCGCAGGTCACGGTGCTTGCGCCGACCGGGACGATCGGCTTCATGATGGACTGCGACACCACGGGGGTGGAGCCGGATCTCGCACTGGTCAAGTACAAGAAGCTGGTCGGCGGCGGCATGATCAAGATCGTCAACTCCACGGTGCCCTCCGCGCTGATCAAGCTGGGCTACTCGGAGTCCGAGGTGAACGCCATCGTCAGCTACATCGATGCGACGGGCACGATCGAAGGCGCGCCGGGCATCAAGCCCGAGCACCTCGCGGTCTTCGACTGCTCCTTCAAGCCGGCCAAGGGCACCCGCTCGATCTCCTACATGGGGCACATCCGGATGATGGCGGCGACGCAGCCCTTCCTCTCCGGAGCGATCTCGAAGACGGTCAACCTGCCGCAGGACTGTTCCGTGCAGGACATTGCGGATGCCTACATCGCCTCGTGGAAGGCCGGTCTGAAGGCGGTCGCGATCTACCGGGACAACTCCAAGGGCACGCAGCCTCTCAACGTCAGCGCGCAGACCGATGCCGACAAGAAAGGTACCAAGGCCATGGCGGCGGGAACTGGCGCCACGGCCCTGGCGGCGCCGTCGGCTGAGGCGGGCTCTGCCTCCGCCGCGGAGGTGGCTGTGCTAACCGCAGCTCTGGCGGACTCGCAGGCGGCAGCCGCCGCGGCGGCACAGAACGTGGCGACGCTCCAGACGACGCTGCAGGCCCAGGTGGCTGCGCTTGAGACCCAGCTCCGTTCTCTGGCCGAGGCGGCAACCCAGAACGCCGATTCGGTGGATGCGCAGGCGCCGCCGCGGGCCGTCCGTCACCGGCTGCCCAGCGAACGCGCCTCGGTCACCCACAAGTTTGCGCTCTCCGGGCACGAGGGTTACCTGACGGTGGGTCTCTACCCCAACGGCACGCCGGGCGAGATCTTTGTCCGCATGGCTAAGGAAGGCTCCACCATTTCGGGGCTGATGGACTCCTTCGCGACGGCGATCTCCATGTGCCTGCAGCACGGTGTGCCGCTCAAGCTGCTATGCGAGAAGTTTGCCCACACGCGGTTCGAGCCCTCGGGCTGGACCGGCAATCCGGAGATCGGGTACGCGAAGTCGCTGATGGACTATATCTTCCGGTGGATCCAGCTGCGCTTCCTGTCGGGTACGCAGCTGGACCTGTTCGCCGGGCTCACCCCGGCGGCGGCGATCCCGGTCGCGGGCACGGTCTCCTCGCCGGGCAACCGCGTGGAGCCGTACGCGGCGCTCGATGCTTCATCCTCCGCGATCCAATTGGCGGCTGTGGCCGATCACGATCATGCGTCGGGTACGCTCTCGGACGATGGCCGCCAGCCGGGCGATCGTCCGCAACCGGAACGCATCCCGAGCGGCCGCATCCCGACGCTTTCGGCCGCGGTGGATGCAAGCCCACAGGCGATCCTGCAGCGCGAGGCCCGCACGGCTCCTGCCTTCGGAACTCCGAACGGATCCGCACCCGGAACCCAGAACAGCGCAACCGCCGGCATGGCGAAGGACCTGGCTGCACGCTCGGGCCTGAACGGCGCCGGCGACAACTCGGCGTTCGCGTTCAAGCCGGAGGACCGAGGCATCTATGCGCCGGCAGAGGCCATGCGCGCGATGTACGACATGGGCGACGCGCCCTCGTGCGCGACCTGCGGGGCGATCATGACGCGCTCGGGCTCCTGCTACCGCTGCATGTCGTGCGGCAGCACAAGCGGCTGCAGCTAAGTTGACGGTTTGCGTTCAGCGCTGGTGTGGGTTTACGCAGAGTGAGGTTGAGAGAAGGG
>JALYIA010000102.1 GCA_030776065.1 Acidobacteriota bacterium | reverse complement strand
AGCCAGAGCCGCTCGGCAGTGGCAGGATTGTCCGGGAGGCTGGCGGCGGGGCCACACTCCGCGAGCACGGGACGGCGCCGGGAACGGAGCTCGGGGTGGAGTGCGCGGTCGAGCGGCTGGCCGCGGAGAAAGCGCATGGCGGGTCCGTGCAGGGTGTCGCTGATACGGTCGCCGGGCCCGAGGCCGATGGTCGCGGCCACAAGGCAGGCCTCGCGGCCGAGCACGCCGCATCGCTGCTTCGGGCCAAGCGACTGCTCCACGGCCTGTACGCGCATGATGGCGAGGTACATCTGGCGGAGGCGCGCGTTGGGCATCAGCGGGTTGTCGAACGGAGTGCTCTCTTGCATCTAGGCCCGTGCCGGATCGCCGGCATCGACATTGACGCCGAGTTCCGCGAGTGCAGCCTGCGCCTTCTTCCCCTTGATCTTTCCTTCGCGGGCGAGCCTGGAGAGCGCGGCTCCGGCGATGGACTCCGCGTTCACCTCGAAGTGGCGGCGGAGGTTCTCGCGATTGTCGCTGCGGCCGAAGCCGTCGGTGCCGAGGGTGACGAGACGGCAGCGCCCGTTCTGCTGCAGCCAGGGCGCGAGCACGTCCGGCAGGGACTTCATGTAGTCGCTGGCGGCGACGATCGGGCCGTTCGCGCCCTCGAGCGCCGACTCGATGTAGGTCTTCTTCTCGGGCTGCGCGGGGTGCAGGCGGTTCCAGCGTTCGGTGGCGATGGCCTCGCGGCGGAGCTCGGTGTAGCTGGTGACGCTCCACACATCGGCAGAGACGCCGTACGTGCCGGCAAGGATCTCCTGCGCCCGCAAGACCTCGTTGAGGATGGGGCCGGAGCCGAAGAGCTGGAGGGTGGCTGGGCCCGCGGGGGCGGCGCGGAACTTGTAGATGCCGCGCAGGATGCCTTCGGCCGCGCCCTCGGGCATGGCGGGCATGACGTAGTCCTCGTTGTACATGGTGATGTAGAAGAAGCGGTCTTCGCCCGCCTCATACATGCGGCGGATGCCATCCTGCAGGATGACGGCGAGCTCGTAGACGTATGCGGGGTCGTAGGAGATGCAGGTGGGAACGGTGCTGGCGAGCACGTGGCTGTGGCCGTCCTGGTGCTGCAGGCCCTCGCCGAGCATGGTGGTACGGCCCGCGGTGCCGCCCATCAGGAAGCCCTTGCCGCGGGAGTCGGCGAACGCCCATACCATGTCGCCGATGCGCTGGAATCCGAACATGGAGTAGTACATGTAGAAGGGGATGGTGGGGACCTTGTAGAGCGAGTATGCGGTGCCGGCGGCGGTGAAGGAGGCCATGGAGCCGGCCTCGGTGATGCCCTCTTCGAGGATCTGGCCGTCGCGCTCTTCGCGGTAGTTGAGCAGCATGTCCGCATCGTGCGGTGTGTACTTCTGGCCTTCGGGCGCGTAGATGCCGACCTGCTTGATGGCGGATTCCAGGCCGAAGGTGCGGCCTTCGTCGGGGACGATGGGCACGATCAGCTTGCCGATTGCGGGATCCTTCATGAGGGCGCGGAGGATGCTGACGAAGCCCATGGTGGTGGATACGGCGCGGCCCTTGGAGCCGGCGAGCCACTCGCCGAAGGTGCCGAGCGCGGGCGCCTTGAAGCCTGTGTGCGGGGTGCTTCGCGCGGGCAGGTAACCGCCGAGCTCCGCGCGTTTGGACTGCATGTAGACGATCTCCGGGGCATCCTGCCCGGGCCGGTAGGGAACGCCATCCTTCGCTGCCTGCTCGGGAACGGGGATGTCGAACTGCTTCACGAAGGCGGCGAGGCCCTCGTCGGTGAGCTTCTTCTCCGAGTGCGTGGCGTTGCGCGCCTGCGCGGTGCCCAGGCCGTATCCCTTGACGGTCTTGGCGAGGATGACGGTAGGGCCGCCCTTGTGGTCCATCGCACGCAGGTAGGCGTTGTAGATCTTCGCGGGGTCGTGGCCTCCGCGATGGAGCCGCTCGAGCTGCTGGTCGGTGTAGTCCTTCACGAGGTCCAGCAACTCGGGATATCTGCCGAAGAAGTGCCGGCGGAGGTAGGCTCCGTCCTTTGCCTTGAAGGTCTGGAAGTCGCCGTCGACGCACTCTTCCATGCGGCGGAGGAGCAGACCGGTGTGGTCGCGTGCAAAGAGCTCGTCCCAGTCCGAGCCCCAGATGACCTTGATGACGTTCCAGCCGGCGCCGAGGAAGACGCCCTCGAGCTCGTCGATGATGCGCTTGTTTCCGCGCACGGGGCCATCGAGCCGCTGGAGGTTGCAGTTGACGACGAAGACGAGGTTGTCGAGCTTCTCGCGGGCTCCGAGGGAGATTGCGCCGAGGGTGTCCACCTCGTCGGTCTCGCCGTCGCCCACAAAGGCCCACACTTTGCGCGGGGTGGGCTGGATGAGCCCGCGATTTTCGAGATAGCGCATGAAGCGGGCCTGGTAGATGGCATTCAGCGGACCGATGCCCATCGAGACCGTGGGGAAGTTCCAGAAGTCCTGCATGAGCCACGGATGGGGATACGAACTCAGGCCGGGCTTATCCCGCAGTTCATGGCGGAAGTTCTGGAGATGATCGTCGTTCAGGCGGCCTTCGAGATAGGCGCGCGCGTAGACGCCGGGGGAGGCGTGCCCCTGGAAGTAGATGAAGTCGCCGGGCTGCTCGGAGCCATCGGCTGCGGTGTACCGGGCACGGAAGAAGTGGTTGTAGCCGACCTCGAGCAGGGTAGCGAGGGAGGAGTAGGTGGAGATGTGTCCGCCGATGCCGGCGTCTTTCTTGTTCTGTCCGTGGACCATCGCCATGGCGTTCCAGCGGATGAGCGCCTCCACTCTGCGCTCCATCTGGCGGTCTCCGGGGTAGGGGAGTTCGTCATGGCGCGGGATGGTGTTGCGATACGGCGTGGTGAGCTCGCTCGGTGTGGTGACGCCGGCCTCGCGGGCGCGCTGGCGCAGCGCCGTGAGGATCTGCGCACCGTTCTCCCAATCCTGCGCGACGACCTCGTCAAACGCCTCGATCCACTCGGCCATCTCGGCCGCAAAATCCGCGGTGGCGGGAACTTCCGTCTTCGTTGTCATCAGGTCTCTTCCGTCTGTTCGTCGATCGGGGGCCGAGCGCTCACTCGGGCTGAAAAGGAGGTTAATCGCGCAGAGATCGTTTCGTACACCCTAACGATATATGGGGCGGGCAGGCGGCGTCACGTGGGTCGCGGCGAGGAGAGCAGAGCGATATGATCGGTCAGGTGTCCGCAGCGGTACATTCCGAGCCGCAGCCCGGGCGGGGGGCGATCCTTGTGATCGACACGTGCGGCGCGATGGGCAGCGTAGCGCTCGCAACCCTGGCCCCCGAGCCGCTTCTTCTCGCGCAGAGCCGGCTTCCCGGACGGGCCGCGTCGGAGCGGCTTCTGCCGGGGATCCGCGACCTTCTCTCGGGCCAGGGGATGGGGCTGGGCGATCTGAGCGCGATCGCGGTGGTGCACGGGCCGGGCTCCTTCACGGGGATCCGGATCGGACTGAGCGCCGCGAAGGGCCTGTGCCACGCGCTCGATACGCCCCTGGTCGGCATCTCGCGCCTGGCTGTACTCGCCGGGATGGGGGCGGACGGCGCGGCGGCGGTTCTCTCCGTTCTGGATGCGGGACGCGGCGAGTTTTACGCCGGCCTGTATAGCCCGGGTGCTCCGGCGGCGGAGGCGCTGCGCAGCAGGGAGGAGCTCCTGCGGGTGATCGAGGCCGAACCGCACCGCCGGATGATCGCGTGCGAGAGTGCAGTGGCGGAGGCCTTCGCGCCCGCCGCGATGCTGGTCGCGGAGCTTTCGGCGGGGGACGCCCTTCGCATGGCGGCGCGGCGCATCCTCGCGCGGGATTTCGACGATCCAGCTGGGCTCGATGCAAACTACGTCCGCCGCACGGACCTCGAACTCTTCGGCCACGGGCGCGCCAGGGTCGCGGCCCGGTGATGGCTCCGCCGCCGGCTATCCGTCAGGCGTCCGAGGCGGACTGCGAGGCGCTGTTTGCGCTGGAACGCGCGAACGAATATGCACCGCACTGGCCGATGTCTGCGTACGAAGGGATGGTCGGCGCGCAGGCAGGGGAGGCACGCCGCCGCTGCCTGCTGCTGGCCGAGTCTTCTCCGGACGCTGCCGCCGCGGTATGCCCGCAGCCGATCTTCGGATTTGTGGCGGCGATGGTGCCGTCTCCGGCGGCCGAGGATCGAGCCATCGGCGGCCCGGCCTCGCCCGTGGTGGGGGAGATCGAGAGCCTTGTGGTGTGCCCGGCGTTCCGGCGTCGCGGCATTGGGCGCGCGCTGTGCGCTGCAGGGCTGAGGTGGTGCGCGCAGCAGGGCGCCGCCGTGGTGGAGGTGGAGGTGCGTGCCGGGAACAGCGCAGCCCTATCCCTCTATGGAGCGCTCGGCTTCCAGTCCGTGGGTCGCCGCAGAGGGTACTACAGCGACCCCGCGGAAGACGCGCTGCTTCTCCGCGTCGGCCTGGGTGGCTGCAACCCGGGTGGGGCGGGCGGCCCGGGCGGGGCGGGGGGCGGCTATAGGACGATTGCACTCACCCCCGGCAAGCAGCTAGACTGAGGACTGCCGCGGAGAGGTGGCAGAGCCCGGTTTAATGCACCTGACTCGAAATCAGACGTACCTTCGCGGGTACCGGGGGTTCGAATCCCTCCCTCTCCGCCACGCAGTCTCACTCCTTACATTCCTGACAAGTTGTTCCGTTCGGCTTTGGCGGGCCGAATTCGAGTCCTTCGCCCATCTTCTGGTTTCTCTGGAGAATGAAAGCACGAGTGTTCACCCGATCCGAGGGGGTCTTTTCTCCAGCTGCGTCCAGCCGAAGGGGCCTCCTCAAACGCGAGTACGACGGCGTGGTGACGGCGTTATCGTAGAAGGTAACAAGTGTCGTGGTGGTACTCGCCCCCAGGCCAGACCTGGGGCCAGCCGGCGTTGGGGTACCGGGTTGAGCTAGCGGTCCACACCCGGGCCGTGGAGCGCAGCCACGACTGCCAGTGCTGCGATGGCGGCGGTCTCGGCCCGCAGGATCCTCGGCCCCAGGGTCACACCGCGCCAGCTCCGCTCGGCAAACAAAGCCATCTCCTCCGCCGTCCACCCACCCTCCGGGCCCACGGCAAGCGCTATATCCTGACCGGCAGAGCCGCGCATCGCGGTGGTCAGCGTAACCTCCTGCTCCGTCTCGCTCAGAAGGATGCGGACCGGCTGCTGGATTCCTTCGAGCGCCTTTGCAAGCGGCAGAGGATCGTAGATCGCCGGCACACCCGTTCGCCGGGACTGCTTGGCCGATTCAAGCGCAATCCTCCTCCATCGCTCCACACGCTTCGGCGCCGCCAGTCCAAGGTGCTTCTCGGTCCGGCGAGCCAGCACGGGGGTTATCTCGGCTACTCCCAGCTCCGTTGCCTTCTCCACAGCCCACTCCATGGGGTCGAACCGAAAGACCGCAAGCAGCAGGTGGACCGGCAGCGCGGCGTCTGCCTCGAGCTCTTCATGCAGCAGGAAGCGGACCTCTGCCGCGGGTTCGCGGAGGACCTCCACCACCTCCGCGCGGTGCAGAAAGCCATTGGCCACCACGTCGAAGATCTGGCCCACCTCCGCCCGCAGAACCCGCGCCAGGTGCTCGCCCTGCTCCCCCACCAGGGCAGCCGTCTCCGGATGCCCGACGGTCGGGGCCCATCGGTCGGCGATGAAGCGGCGGCGGGTCAGGCGTCCCTACCTCGGGACCGCTGCGCTGAGCGGTCCCTGGTGGTAGGTATCCACCGTTACGGTCGCACCGGTCCGCGCATCCCACAGAGCGCGGGGTACGGGGAAGTGCAGGATGACGGTACCGCTTGCCGTCTCTCCGGGCTGGATCGCCGTCTCGCGCAGCAGAGGCGCGCCTGCGTTCTCCTTCACCTGCGGATAGGTGGCGCGCAGTGTCTCGAAGTCGCGTCTCTGAACCGCGCTGGTCGTTAGCGTGCCGCCATCCGCGGCAGTCAACGTTCCGGTCAGATCCTTGATGAAGATGGGGAGCTTCAACTCGTCCCGCACCTCGACGGTCAGAAGCACATAAAGGTCGTCCTGAGCCTGGTCTCCGAGTACCTTGATGTCTCCCCCCGCCAGGCCCGCCCCCTTGTAGACAGTATGGATGGGGACGGCTGTCGCGCGCGTCACCCGCACATCCGCGATCCGCCGCGGCGTGAAGAAGTAGATCGCGGCGCCTGCCAGGCCCGTCAGCACCAGCACGATCAACGCGGGGACGAGGTAGCTGCGGCGCTCGGTCTGAACCAACTGAAGCTCTGCCATCCGTCTCTACGATACCAGCGCGCCCTGCCTACCGGATGTCCATCTGCTTCCGTACCTGCCCCTTGGTGTCGAGCACACGAAGCACCACGGGCAAGCCGCCGATCGAAGGCGCCAGCCTGCCCACCATCGCGGCGATGTCGCTCATCGCATGCGCATCGTCCCAGGCGCCATCCACCGCGAACAGGGAGACCTCCGGCGGACTGCTCGCGTCCGTCCGATTCAGTACCACGAGCGCTCCAAGATCGTGCAGAAAGCCCGCCTGCTGAAGCGCCGAACCGAGCGCGGAGGCCTGTGTAGCGGTAGCGACTCCGGAGTACGCCACGCGGTCGTGGGCGCCCACCGCCACCTCGCCGGCCTTGATCACGATGGTTCGCTGCAACTCGCCCCTGCCGTTCAGAAGCTGCACGGTCAGCGGCGGCCCGCCGGCCGCGGATGCGATCTCCGGCCCCATGATCTGGAACGAGAGCAGAACGGCCGGGTTGTTCCACGGTGGCGGAGCGGCGCCCTTGTCGCCAACGCGCGGCGTGGTGGCCGCGTCCGACGGCCTTGCTGCACCCGGCTTGCTGCCCGTGGGGCCTGTATCCTCCGCCCGCAACGGGATCGACAAGGTGGCGCCCGAGGCGCCGCGCTCCAGCAGCACCACCACGTCCGGGTGCTGGAACAGGCCTACGCGCTGCAACACCTGGGCGAGACTTTGCGCCTCCGCCTGCGTTACCGAGCCGGTGTAGACCACGCGATCGTTGTGCGGGAGGCTCAGCGTCCGGCCGGTCAGGATCGCCCGATACCAGCTTGCCTGGGCTGCGCTCTGCGCGGGAAGATGCCGGACCGCGAACACGCCCGCCACAGCGAAGACAGCCGTCACCAGAACCGCACGTCCGGCCTGGACATGCTGCCTGCCGATCCCCAACGGCCTGGCCAGTGCGCCCCCCACCAGGAAACCCGTAAGGATGCCCCCGATGTGCGCCACCTGGTCCGTATCGGGCCGGGCAAAGCCCGCAACCAGGTTGTAGAGCACAAACAGCCCCGCGGACTTCGCAATGCCTGCCGCGGCCTGCGCCGGCACCACGCCGCGCTCCATCAGCAGGAAGCCGAGCAGGCCGCCGTACACTCCGAAGATCGCCCCGGAGGCGCCCGCCCCCACTGCAAACGGATGGAAGAACAGCCCGGCGATATTGCCGCCCACCCCGGCCAGCAGATACAGCACCAGGTACCGCACATTGCCGAACAGCCTCTCCGTAAACAGACCAACCTGCCACAGGATGTACATGTTCACAGCAATGTGCAGAAAGCCGAAGTGGAGGAAGCACGCGGTCAGCAGACGCCACCATTGTCCGCTGCCCGAAGTAAGCGGGCCGAAGTTGGCCCCCCACGGCAACACCTGATGTGCGTTCGGCTGGAGGAACGGTACGCCCCGCACCGTCATCAGCAGAAAGATCAGCACGTTCACGGCGATCAGCCCCGGCGTCACAAACGCGATAGGGGTCGCGTCGCCGAGCGCATCCTGAAAGCTGGCCTGGCGATCGTCGGAAGGATTCTGAGCAGGCTCTGTGAGCAGATCGTCACGCATCGTCGTCTCTAGAGCATACGGGTTGCAGCCGCCACCCGCCACATACCGCCCCCGCAAGGGCAGCACCACCCGTCCTCTGATGCGTCCTCTAGTGCGGCAGCTTGTTGCTGATCGTCTTGGCAGCCGCGACCCCATCGGGCGTGTTCTCGCTCTGGACCACATACTCATCCAGCAGAACTGCGATCACCGCCGCGGTCGGAACCGCAACCAGCGCACCCACGATCCCGGCAAGCTCCGTACCCGCCAGCAGTGCGATGAGGACGGTCAGACCCATCAGGTTCACGCTGGACCGCATGATGCGTGGCGTAAGAAACGCATTTTCGATATTGACGTAGATCGCATAAAAGATGAACACCCCCGACATCTTGGCCCAGGAGTCCAGGGCAGCCACTCCGGCGGCGAGCAGAATCGTGATCACTCCGCCCGCGATCGGGATCAGGTTCATCAATCCCATCAGAACGCCCAGCAGAAAAAAGTACCGCACGTGCAGGAATCCGAAGACAAGCGTGCTCGTCACCCCAAGAATCAGCATCAGCAGCCCTTGCCCCAGAAGCCATTTACTCACCCGGAGCTCAGCGCGCTGCAGCGTCGTATCCAGCCGCCGCCGCTTACCCTCCGGAACAAGGCTGAGCGCCCACTGGTACGCGGAATCTCCTTCCAGCATGAAGTACACGCACAGAATCAGGCCCGTCACCAGGCTGAAGATGCTGCCCATCAACTTCGGCAGAGAAGACAGAAGGTAGGCCGCCGTGGAGGAAAGCGCCCCCTCCGCACGATTGGCTACCTCATCCACCCCCAGCTTGTCGGCAAGCGGAAGCCGCTTCACCCGCGCCAGGATTCCCGGCAGACGCTTCGGCAGGTCCGCCCCGAACTGATGCATGTCCCGCGCAACCGGAGGCACGCCGAGAAACAGCAGCACCCCAAGCCCAAGCAGCACGCAGCAGAGCAGCAACGCAATAGCCAACGAACGCGAGATGCGCCGTCCGCCCCGCATCTCGAAGTCCACGATCGACTGAATGATGGGCGTCAGGACCACCGCAAACAACGCGCTCACGTAGAGCAGGGTAAGCGTCTCGCGCAGGTGCCAGGCCAGCGCCAGAGCGAGAGCGATCGCGAAGCCGAACAGTATGTGGCTCCGTACGAGCGAGCGGCTCGGGGATACAGTGCTTGTCTCTGGATTGTCCTGCAACGTTGGCAACGGTGGCTCCTGCTGAAGCATGGGATGCACACTCAGCCTATCGTGCCCGTGAGCGGTCTGGCTGCCGCCTGCATCCCACAGCAGCTCTACCTGCCGCGTTGCAGCCGGGTTACAAGAAGCGAAGCCGCTTCCTTCGGTGTCAGGTCCGCGGTCGGCAGGGTGATCCTCGCAAGCCGGCGATAGACCGGCTGACGCGCCGCAAACCGCGCCTCCGCGGCCGCCGGGTCCGCCAGCAGAGGACGCGCAGTCTCGCCATCCGGCCCATTCAACGCCTGCAGCATACAGCGGTCGAACAGGGCAGGGAACGGGGCATCGAGAAAGACCGTAGCCGTCCCCGGCGTCTGCTCGAGCAGCAGCCGGTTGGTCAACGTCTCCGGGGTGCCGCCGCCGAGCGCAAGCACAACGTGCGACCGGCCGAGGGCCGAAGCCAGCGCGCCAGACTCCAGCCGCCGGAAATGCGGCTCCCCATGAACCGCGAAGATCTCCCGAACACTCTCGCCCGCACGAGACTCGATGTACGCATCGAGATCGAGGAACTCCCACCCCAGCCGCTCCGCCAGAAGACGCCCGATCGTCGTCTTGCCCGCACCCATAAACCCGACAAGCACCACACGGCGCAGCCCCGCGGGTGCGGAGGCGAACACGTCGGACCCCTCTGCCCCTTCGCACCCTTGTGTCTGGCCGGCTTCAACGCCGGAACGATCTGCAATCTGCGCGTTCATGGAAAGCTCCTTCGTTCGGGAAGATCGGGGTTGTGGTCTGATCGGTAGCCTGACTCTGTAGCCTGACCTCAAAGCGGCAAAACAAAACCGCGACCTTTGCGGGTCGCGGTTCGGTGGATTTGTCGGATTCGTCTGGGGTACTTCCCGTCAGAGTCTACGCAAGTCCGGCCGGCCCGCTCCCTGCCACCAGTAGCAGGGATAGGTAAAGTAGCCGAACTGGTATGTCTGCGTCGTCATAATCCTGAGCGTGAGAGTACACCCGAAGCTGCCGGGTTGCAAGCATTCATTCGCGCGAACCGCAAACCGGGCGAACCGCAAACCGCGCGAACCGCAACCCGGGCAAGCCGGGCAAGCCGCAGGCCGTTCTAGTCGATCTGTTCATCCGGAAAGCTGACGCCCGACTCCTCGCGCAGCTTGTTCTGGATGTTGCTCCAGACCGCGTCGCTCGGGTCTCCCACCGGTTCAAACAGGCTGCGCGCATGCTCGGCGATCGTCTCCAGATCGCGCACAAGGGCAGCGCAATCCGGATTCGAGGCGAGGAACTTCCGCAGCCGGGGGTCGCCGCTCACCTTACCCGTGCCGCTGGCGAAAAGGTCCGGAAGAACGCTTTCGAACTCTTCCGGCTTCATTGTGTCAAAATCAACAGTCTTCAGATCGATCATCGTGTACCTTCCGCCGAGCCCGTGCCGCCCTGCTCGGTTTGGCGGAGAAGCTCGCGGAGCTTCAATCTCGCCTTGTGCAGCTGCGATTTGCTGTTTCCCGTGGAGCAGGCGAGCATCGTCGCAATCTCGTTGTGCTCGAACCCCTCCACATCGTGCAGCACGAACACCATGCGGTAGCCGGGAGGCAGCGACGCAACAGCCCGCTCCAGCGCCACCCGGTCCACCGAGCCCGTCAACACAGGGTCGCGGCTTCCAAAGTCGCGCTTCGGAGCGTCTTCCTCGGAGGGATTGATCGTCTCCTCAAGCGAGACCAGATTCAGCCCCTTCTTGCGCAGATGCATCAGCACCAGATTCACGGTAAGCCGGTGCAGCCAGGTCGAGAACGCAGACTCCCCGCGGAAGCTGCCCAGCTTGCGGTAGAGGTGCAGGAACGCCTCCTGCGTCATGTCTTCGGCCTCGGACACGTTGCCGAGCATACGCAGGCACAGGGTATACACCCTGCGCTTGTGCAGCGCATACAGGCGCGAAAAGGCCTCGGCATCGCCGTTCTTCGCAGCTTCGATCGCCTCGGCCTCGCCGGCGATCGGCGGGTTTCGCTTAAACAAACCAGGATTCGGCTTTGCGGGTGTTGCCTGGGACATTATCTGGCCTTCGTAACTCATCAGGTAGGCGCCGCTCCGGGGTGAGAGGTCCGCCCAGACTTGCGCCTCTATTCCAGCCTAACGCAAACGTGGACTTGTGTTTGTCTCAGACAATCTGATCCTCATCGGGGCGTATAGGTTGTGTGGATAGTACCACCAAAGCGCTCCGCCCATCGTCCTCGCGCCCGACCGGGCAGCCGAACGGCACGCGGCCGCCGCGATTCGCCGCTGCCCTCTACGCACCGACAAACCGGGCGTACAGGCTCCGTGCCACGACGACATCGCTGGTGCCCTGGATGATTGCGCGCCCGTCCTCGAACACGGTGATCGTATGCGCGCCCCTGCGAAACCGCAGCAGCAGATCGTTGGCGCGCAGCTCGCGTATCTCCGGGTGCGCCGCCAGGCGTCGCCGCATCGCTGCAAAATCCACCGGCCGATGGTGCTCGTGGATCTGCACCGACCCCCTGCCGCACAGCGTGACGTGCGCCCGGCCTTCGCCCGCCAGGTGAGTGAAGATCCGTCGTTCGCACACCTCGCACCCCGCCCGCGGCGTGCCCGCGGAGATCTCCGACCGCTCCAGGCCGCCGCCCCCTGCGGGCTCCCACAGATCGAAGGACAACAGCGTACGTCGCATCCGATGCGCCTGCCCGGTCAGGAACTTCAGCGCCTCGGTCGCCTGGATCGATGCGGCAAGGTTCACGGCGGTCGACAGGATGCCCGCCGTTTCGCACGTCTCGACCGTGCCCGCCGGGGGCGCGGGAAAGAGGCACGCCAGGCAGCAGGTCGGGGCCACCACGGCCCCCCCGTCGCCCGCTGCCATGCCGGCGGGCAGAATGTTCAACGTCGTCGCGTACGCCCCGATCGCCGCCGCATAGATCCAGGGCCGCCGCCTCTCTACCGCGAAGTCGTTCAGCAGGTATCGCGTCTCGAAGTTGTCCGTACCATCCAGAATGATCTCCGCGCCGTCGAGCAACTCGCCGATGTTCGACGGTGTCAGGTCCGCCACTCGCGCGCGCACCGCGATGCCGGAGTTGAACCGGGCAATGTGTCTGCGCGCCGCCTCCGCCTTGGGCAGGCTCGCGCGCGCGTCCGCCTCGTCGAACAGCACCTGCCGCTGAAGGTTGGACGCCTCTACAAAATCACGGTCGATCAGCGTGAGTGTGCCCACCCCCGCACGCGCCAGCAGTCCCGCGACCGCCGCGCCGGTGGCTCCACACCCCACAATCGCCGCGTGCGCTCTGCCTAAACGCGCCTGTCCCTTGTCTCCTATGCCGGGAAACAGCACCTGGCGGGAGTACCGCTCCGCGTCGTCGATCCCGGACGCCTCGTCCGGCGGGAGCGCAGCCTCCGCGCCCGCATCGTTGGTTGCGCTTCCGTCGGGTACCATAGTCTGTCCCTAGTATAGGGAGTGCGTGAGCAGGCACAGCGCCCTCCTCCGCAGCCGGAGCCAGGGATCGTGCTGTCTCGCGGCAGGGCTGGCTCAGCAGAGCGTTTTCACGGACTCGGACGCATCCCGGTGTTTTCGCATCCAAATGGTGAAACCCAGAAGATGCCAGCCGCGGGGTTGAAAGGTTGTGCCTCTGCGGCCGGTATGGGTGCAGGCGCGTCCCAAGCTGTGTACGTCAAATAGTCCTGATCGGCGGTACGGGAACACGGTGCAGGGTGGCTGGAACTCCCGGGCAAGGTCGGCCGAACGTACCGCCCGGGCGCAACGTCAAAACGGTAGGTGGAGGAGAGTGCTTCAAGTGGGGGTGCGGACGGTATTCGCGATTGGCGTACTCATGGTGGCCTTCGGTCGAGGTGGTCGAGCCGGTGCGCAGTCCCTGCCGGGCTCTCCGTCCGCTCCGGGGGAGTCCGTCCAGACCAGCCCGCCGGCCAGCCCCGGCACCAAGCCGCCAGACCCGCAGACCCCCGCCCCAGGTCCCGACGGCGCGGCCGCTCCCTCAACCGTCGCTCCGGCGGGCACCGCGCCAAACGCGGCGAAGCAGGCGCAGCAGGTCGAACAGGCCTCCGCCCTCGCCTCCTCCGTTTCAGCCGCCCAGTGGAGTCTCGCCCAGTGGCAGGGGCTGCGCGTCAACCATATCCGGCTGGAAGGCGTTCCCTACGATGCAGACGACACTCTGCCGCAGCAGCTCTCGGTCAAGGAAGGCCAGCCGCTCCAGGCCCGCCAGATCGCCGACAGCATCCGCCGCCTCTTCGCGAGCGGACGCTACCGCGACATCTCGGTCGAGGGCGTGCGCGAGGCCGACGGCGTAACCCTGGTCTTCGTCGGCACGCCGAGGTACTTCGTCGGACGGGTCACGATCGAAGGTGTAAGCACCGAGCGCCTCAGCTCGTTGTTGGAGTACGCGACCCAGCTGCAGCCCGGAACGGCCTTCTCCGAAGGCCAGATCGCAGCCGGAACCGAAGGCATCCGGCAGTCCCTCGCAAGCAGCGGATACTTCCAGCCGACCATCACCCCGATGACCTCGCTCGACGAACCCAACAGCCAGGTCAACGTGACGTACACCATCGCCATCGGTCCGCAGGCCAGGGTCGGAGAGCTCGCCCTCACAGGCGCGGACCCCGGACTCACCGAGAAGGAGTTTCGCAAGAAGGGCAAGCTCAAGCGGGGCACCAAGGTCAACCGCCAGACCGTCAGCAGCGCGCTCGCACACCTGCGCGCCCAGTACCAGAAGAAGGACCGCCTGGAGGCGACCGCCACTCTCGAAAAGCAGACCTACAATGCTCCCCGCAAACAGCTTGACTACCGGTTCAACGCCAGCCAGGGACCCCTGGTTAAGGTCTCCGTCGAAGGCGTCAAGCTGTCCAAGTCGCGCATCAAGCTGCTTGTGCCCATCTACGAGGAAGGCACCATCGACAACGACCTGTTGAACGAAGGCACCTTCAACATCAAGGACTACCTCTTCCGTTCCGGCTACTTCGACGCCACGGTCAGCGTCAAGGTGATCGGAGAGGACACGCCCTCCGAGCACGTCGTCTACGCGGTCGATCGAGGCGTCAAGCACAAGGTGAACTCCGTCACCATCCGCGGGAATCACTACTTCGACTCCGAGCTGCTGAAGGAACGGATGCAAGTGCAGAAGTCCGATCCCCTCATCCGAAGCGGACGCTACTCTCCCCAGCTGATGAAGTCCGACGAGCAGTCGCTCCAGGCGCTCTACCGGGCGAATGGCTTCAGCAAGACCACCATCACCAGCGCGACCAAGGACGTCGACAACGATCCAAGCGGCAAGCCCCTCAAGGTCGCCCAGATCGACGTGATCGTGACCATCGACGAAGGTCCTCAGCAGAAGTTCGGAACCGTGACGCTGACCGGCGTCGACCCTGCTCGCGAGGCCGCCATCAAAGCTCTCCTCAGCGCGCAGGAGGGCCAGCCATTCTCGCTCATCACCCTGTCCGGCGACCGCGACGCCGTGCTCGGCTACTACGTGAGCCACGGATTCGACCAGGCCCGCACCGAGATTCACCAGCAGATCGAGACCGCCGATCCCACCCGTACCGACGTCACGCTGTCGGTTATCGAAGGCCAGCAGGTCTTCGTCGACCGTGTGCTGCTGTCCGGCATCAAGCACACCCGCGCCAAGATGGTCCAGGACCAGATCCAGGTGCACCCGGGCGACCCCCTGGACCAGAGCGCCCTGCTCGATACCCAGCGCCGCCTGTACGACCTCGCCCTGTTCAATGAGGTGGTCTCGACCATCCAGAACCCGGAAGGCGACGCCCCGCGCAAGAACGTGCTGCTCCAGTTGACCGAGGCGCGCCGCTGGGACGTCACCTATGGCTTCGGCTTCGAAGCCGAGACCGGAACGCCCAAGACCGGCGTCATCAACCCCGCGTCCGCCATCCTCCTCGGGATCTCGCCCTCCGCCAACTATGGGCAGAATGGCCGCACAGGGGTAAGCCCGCGCGCCTCGCTCGATGTCAGCCGCATCAATCTGCGCGGTACGGATGAATCGCTGACCCTGCACACCACCTATGGCCTTCTCGAAGAGGTGGCGCAGCTCACCTTTCAGAACCCCCGCTTCTTCGGCCGGCGCAACCTGTCGAACAGCATCTCCGGCGGATACTCCAACGTGCAGAACATCACCACCTTCCAGGCTTCCACGCTGCAGGGCGACTTCCGGATTACGCAGAAGTACAAGCGAACCGACACCTTCATCTACAACTTCCAGTACCGGCGCGTCGCCGTGAACCCCAACACCCTGCAGGTCTCCGCAAACCTCATCCCGCTGCTCTCCCAACCCGTCCGGGTCGGCGGCCCGGGATTCACCTGGTTTCACGACAAACGCCAGCCCAGCCCCCTCGACGCGACGAAGGGCACGTACACCTCCCTGCAGGAGTTCTTCGCCTCGTCGAAGTTCGGCTCCCAGGTGGGCTTCAGCCGCACGGACGTCACCAACTCCAGCTACTACTCCTGGGGCGGCAAACACCTCTACACCCTGGCGCGCAACACGCGCTTCGGCGTCGAGACTCCGTTCGGAGCGAATCCCAACAGCAACAGCCAGAGCTGCAACCTCGGCAACCTGCTCCAAACCAACGCGAGCTGCAACGCCGTGCCTCTGCCCGAACGCCTCTACGCCGGTGGCGCTACATCGCATCGCGGATTCGGCATCAACGATGCCGGCCCGCGCGACCTGCAGACCGGCTACCCCGTCGGCGGCAACGCGGTCCTCATCAACAGCATCGAGCTCAGGCTGCCGCCTCCCGTGCTCCCCATCGTCGGCGATAGCGTCAGCTTCGTCGTCTTCCACGATATGGGCAACGTCTTCGCGCACGTGTCGGACATGTTCCCCAGCATCGGGCGCTTCCACCAGCCCGACCGGGACACCTGCGCCTACGTCGGCCCCCCGCAGGTGAATACCTCCTATCCCTTCGGCACCTGCAACTTCAACTACTTCTCCCACGCCCTCGGCCTCGGCGCACGCTACAAGACCCCCGTCGGCCCCATCCGTGTCGACTTCAGTTACAACCTCAACCCTCCCGTCTACCCCGTCATCTACGACTTCAACGGCAACAAGCCGTACGAAGGTCAGGCCGGACACTTCAACTTCTTCTTCAGCATCGGGCAGGCATTCTGAGCATGAGAGCGAGGCGATCCATGGCGAACACACCGTACCGCGCCGCACTGGCCCTGCTCGGCGCCGTTGCCTGCGTGTCGGGCTACGCAGC
>JALYIA010000101.1 GCA_030776065.1 Acidobacteriota bacterium | reverse complement strand
GTAGAGCTCTCCACGTGGGATCCTACCGACAAGAAGTTCATCGGCAGCGCAGACCAATGGGAGAACGCCGCCGGCGCCCTCGTTCGCGTGCTCAACCGCAAAGGCATCCCGTTCCGCACCATCCCGGGCGAAGCCGCCTTCTACGGGCCCAAAATCGACATCAAGCTGGTCGATGTACTCGGTCGCATGTGGCAGCTCTCCACCGTCCAATTCGACTGGAATCTCCCCGCCCGCTTCGACCTGCACTACAAGGGCGAGGACGGCGAACTGCACCAGCCCGTCATGGTCCACCGCGCCTTGTTCGGCAGTGTAGAGCGCTTCTTCGGCGTGCTGATCGAGCACTACGCAGGCGCCTTCCCGCTCTGGCTCGCGCCGGTGCAGGTCGGCCTCGTGCCCATCTCGAGCGAGAAGCACCTGGTCTACGCGGAGGAGGTGAAGACCGCCCTCGAAGCCGCGGGACTGCGCGTGGAGCTCGACGCGCGCAACGAGAAGATGAACGCCAAGATCCGCGAGTTCGGCATGCACAAGGTCCCCTTCATCCTTGTGCTCGGCGACAAGGAGAGCACCACCCACTCCGTCAGCGTGCGCACCCGCGGCAAAGGCGACCAGGGCAGCATCGCGCTGTCCGACTTCATCAAACGTGCGAAGTCGCTGGTCGGCAGCCACTCGATGGAGCTGTAAGGCTGCCCTGCGCTGTGGACGCGCGAACGCGCTGAAACGCCGCCGCAAGAGCCCGCGCGGAAGGCGGTTACAATCACCGCAGCATGATCGCCCACCTCCGCGGACCCATCCTCGCCAAGAGCCCCAACCAGGTCACCGTCGAGTGCGCCGGCGTCGGGTACGACGTCGCCATCTCCGTCGCCACCTACACGGCGCTGCCGGCGGAGGGGTCTGAGGCGCGGCTGCACATCCACACCCACGTGCGGGAGGACCAGATCGCCCTGTTCGGCTTCGCCACCGCGGCGGAGAAGAGCCTGTTCGAGAAGCTCCTGACCATCTCGGGGATCGGCCCAAAGCTCGCCATTACGGTGCTCTCGGGCATCGACGCCGGGCGGCTGGTTACCGCCATCCGCTCGGGCGATCACGTCTCGCTCACGCGCATTCCGGGCATCGGCAAGAAGACCGCCGAGCGTGTCGTCCTCGAACTCAAAGACAAGCTCGACCACCTCGCCGCCGCCACCGCCACAGCCGCGGCGCCTGGAGCGCCCGCGCTCGGCTCCGTCGGCGAAGACGCCCTCTCCGCCCTCATCAATCTGGGCTATCAGCGACCTATCGCCCAGCGCGCGATCGAATCCTCCCTCGCCAAGGCGCCCGCGCTGGCGAACGACTTCGAGCACCTCTTCCGCGCCGCCCTGGCCACCATCCGCTGATCCACCACGCTCGCAGCCCGCCCAGAGGAACAACGCGAGGCCGACGTGGAGGTCACATCGCGCGCAAGAAAGGCCGGCCCCCGAAGGAGCGGCCCTCTAGCAATCCACCTGCTCAGAACGTCAGCCGCAGCGACATCTGAATCTGCCGCGGGCTACCGATCGTGTGCGACACAATCCCCAGTCCGCCCGGGCAGTTATAAAACGCGTTCGGCACCGACCCTGTCCCGTTCGCCGAGCATGTACCCGGCAAGACCGGGGTTCCGGTAGCCGGGAACGCGTTGAACCCGGCGTTCTGGGAGACTTCGTTCCCCGGCACATCGAAGCTCGTCGTGTTCGTCAGGTTGTACACGTCAAAGGTGTACTTCAGCCCGTACCGTTCCGTGATCGCAGCCGTCTTCACCAGCGATGCATCCGCCCGCTTCTGGAACGCCTGGCGGAAGATGTTCCTCTGCCCCGTCGTGAACTTCGTCTCATACGGATCGTTCGAAGGCGTACCGAAGTTCGGGTCGCCCGCCGTAATCACCGGAATCGTGAAGCAGTTCGCCTTGAGCGCGGTGTAGTTCTCGTTTACACCCGTGAACGCGCCGGAGTGTCCCGTGAGCGCGTTCTTGGCCGTGCAGCCCGGTGCGAGCGGCACGATCGGGTTCGTGATGCCGTTCGCGGTCGAGTAGTAGACGCTGCCGATCGCCCCGGTAAAGTCGATCACCGAGTACGGCTGGCCGCTCTGCAGCACCGTCAGCCCGACCAGTTGCCAGCCGTTCAGCACCGCGCCCTCGACCGAGTGCAGCTTCGCCATGTTCGGAAGCTGGAACACATAGTTGAAGTTCAACACATGGGTCCGGTCAAAGTCGGCCGAAGCATAGCCGTCGCGCAGGTTCAAAGGGTTGTTGCCGTTGTAGAACAGCCCGATCCCCGACTGCTCATCCAACGCATGCGAGTAGGTGTACGAGAGCCCGACCTGCACGCCGTGGCTCATCCGCTTCTCCACGTGCGCGGTCAGCGCGTTGTACGCATCCACGCCCGCGGCTTTGTAGTCGATCGACTCCGCCGCATACCCGATGTACGGCACGCGCAGATCCACGTTGCCGCCCTCGTAGTTCGAGAGATAGGGCTGCCCGTTGGGCAGGTTGATCGGAGGCCCGAAGTCCGGCTGCGACACCGTGTAGCCGTACGAGTAGATCTGCTGATTCTTCGAGCCCGCCAGCGCAGGCTTCGACGCATTGGCCAGCGTGGGCTGGTTGAACGGAACCGGGATCACCTGGTGCCGCCCCAGGTTGCCCGCATAGCCAAGCTCGAGCGCCAGGTCGCTGCGGGGCTGCCACTGAATATCCAGCGTGTAGTTGTAGGTGTAGGGCAGCTTGTTCTTGCGGTCGTAGACGCCCAGCGAGATCGGCTGGCCGAAGTTCAGAATGCTCGCCGCGTTCGGCAGGTACTTCGCAAGATCCGAAGCCTTCGGGTTCGTGGGAGCAGTCTGCGGAGACGTGCCATACGGGTTCGCCAGGTTGCCCAGCGAAGCATTCGCGGCCTCCGTCGACGTGCTTCCCCCGGCGCCCCCGCACGTGATGATGAACCCCTTGTAGAACGTCGCCGACTCGATAGGACAGGTCGACGCGTTCACAAACGGAAGCTGCTGGTTCACTCCGAACGGTCCGCCCGTCACCGTGCCGATCGCGTAGCCCGGCGAGAAGTAGCTGAACAGTTCGCCGCGATCGTAGTACATGCCGAACCCGCCCCGCACCACGACCTTGTCGTTGAACATCGCTGGCTGCCACGCCGCGCCCAGCCTTGGGCCGATGCCCCACTGCCGGCCGGTAAGCGTCGTCGGACTCACGCCCGATGTGCCGTTGGCGTTATTGCCCGCGATGATGAAGCCCGCATTCGTGATCGTATCCGACGCCGTGTTGTACTGATACAGCGACGGATCGAAGTTGAAGATGCGGCCGTACTTCTCGGTCAGCCCGCCGTCCCAGTCATACCGCACGCCCGCCGTCAACGAAAGCCTCGGCGTCACCTGGAACTTGTCCTGCACATACGTCCCAAGCTGGTTCGCCCGGTAGTAGCGGCTCGCATCGCCTTGCAGGAACGAGCTCACATAAAAGCCCGTAGACGAACTGCCGGGCGTCACATAGCCCTGCACAAACTGGCTGAAGTCATCGGTCGCGATCGTGCCCTTCCCCGTCCGCTTGTCGATCGTATTCAGCTGCGTGTAGCTGTAGCTCGCGCCGAAGCTGACCGTATGCTTGCCGAGCGTCCAGATCGCATTGCCCGAAGGCGAGATGCGGTTCTGGAACACGCCCGTATTCGAGCTCTGTCCCTCCGCGTTCGGCCCGATGTTCAGGATCGCCGTCGACGTGCCCACAGGCTGGTTGTCGCCCAGCACGTTATACACCGAGACCCCCGGAAAGTAAGTCGACCCGAACATGTTGATGGCCGCATTCCCAACCGAACCTCCGGGGATATTCTGCGGCGCAAACGCCTGCTGGTTGTTCGCGTAGATCTTCTCCCGCAGCAGTCCAATCGTCTCCGTCGTGCTCAGGTTCGGCTTCACCAGGTAGCTGTTGCTCACCGAGAAGACCTGCGCGCCCGAATCCAGCTGCTCCGCAAACCCCGGCACGCTCGAAAACGCATACGGCGCCACTGTAGGATCGTGCTGGTAGTAGTACTTCAGCGAGAGCGTGTCCTTCGAGGTCGCGTTGTAGTCCAGGTCCGCCACCAGCTGGTCGGCTTTGAACCGCGCCGTCCCAGGAATAAACGCGTTATCGATGTGCGACGCAGTCGGCGCCACGCCGTTCAACCCATCGTTCGGGATCAGCCACTTGCCCGGCTCCCCCGGCAATGCCGGCGAATTCAGCAGCGCCTGCGCGACATGGTCGATCGATGAAGCCGTGGCCGGCGCGCTGCAGCCGAAGTTCGCCAGGTCCGCCGGTGTACAGAACGAGTTGTTCGACAGCGCGGCCAGCCCGGCAGCCGTGCGGTTGGTATCGCTCAGGCCCACCGGCACATCCAGAAACGAGTCGCCGATCTCCTGGTCCGACACATGCAGGTGCTGGTAGCCCACAAACCCGAACAGCTTGTTCTTGATGATCGGGCCGCCCAGAGTTCCGCCCGCGACATACCGGTGCAGCTGCGGCACCTTCATGTTCGCCGGCACATCCGCATCCTGCTTGAAGAAGAAGGGCGCCGCGTTGATCCAGTTCGTGCCCCGATGGCCGAAGACGCTTCCATGCAGCGTATTGGTGCCGGAGATCGTGCTCATCTCAATGTGCGCGCCGGAGGTCGAACCCTGCGAGGCGTCGTACATCGACGCATTCACATGCACCTCCTGGATCATCTCCGGAGAAGGCGTAGGAATCGCGTTGCCGATCGAAAGATAGATCGACGCCGTCGACTGGATCACCCCCGTCGATCCGCTGCTGGACGAGACTCCGGTGGAATTCACCACGCGCGCCGAGCCCACATCGCTCGTGCTCTTGCCATTGAACAGATTGCTCGCGTCCACGCCGTTCAGCACAAAGCTGTTCGAGGTATCCCGCTGTCCGTTCGCCCAGATCGGCGGATTGCCCAGCCCGCTCACCACACCCGTTCCGCTCGGCAGCTCCGCATTCACGCCAGGCGTCAGCACAGCCGCCTGCAGCGGAGTGCCGTTCGGCAGCGGAATCGACTCGATCTGCGCCTTGTCCAGCGTGTATCCGTTCGTCGTGTCCACCGCGTTCATCAGCGGCACCGCGGTCACCGTCACCGAAGTCGACACCGCGCCCACCGCCAGCGTCGCATTCACCGTACCCGTGCGATCCGCCTGCACCACGATCCCGGGAAACACCTCGGTCTGAAACCCTTCATGTCCGACCGTGATGGTGTACGACCCGATGGGCAGGTTCACGAAGCTGTAGTAGCCGTTCGACCCCGACATCTGCGTCCGGGTCAGACCGGTCTGCTCGCCCTTCACCGTCACCGCGGCACCGGTCACAATGCTGCCCTGAGGATCGGTGACCACACCCGTGATTCCTCCCAGGGTCTGCTGGGCCAGCGCAAACGGCGCAAGGGCAACACAAAGAACGGCTGCAATCAGACTGCGGATACAGGTATTCCTGGACATTCGATCGTCTCCAAAACAGGTGGGAGTAAGGCCTTTGGAACAGCAAGGAAGCGCAAATCAGAGTCCCTGAAAACTGGTGTGGTCTGCGGCCTCACCACACCGTCACGCGACGGTTCAGAACCAGAAAGCTACGTATTCTCTGCCATGAACGGCAGAGCGGTTGGCCTTGGGAGCAAGGCGCAAAAAAAGGGTCAAGCTAAAGCCGTTCGGGCTTCAGCGACGCTTCAAAATGGATTCCGTTTGCTCAATTCAGACTGTACCGCATCCACCCAGGATTCGCCAGAAATTAATTGCCCGCCAACCGGCCGGCAGCACATCCGCCTGCCCCTGTGTGGCCCCTCGAAACCAGGCTCTGTTTTGCTGCCCTTGGCCCACACCCACGCTTAGACCGGAGCCGCGCACTGGCACGATCTACCCAGGGATTGCCCGCCGGCGTAACTTGTTTGCCAATTGAATTCCGCGCTCGGTATAGTGTCCTTGCCTGCCGCCGGGCGCCCCCTCCACAAGGCTGCCCTGCGCCTCTGCGCAGGCACAACCTCACAGGAGAGCCCATGCCCGCATCTGCCGTCTCGTCCCAGACCCCCTCGGCCCCTCTGCCCCGCTCCGCCGCCGGCTGGTTCCGCCTCGGCGCATGTGCTCTGCTCGCCCTGTCTCTGCTCACCGGCGCAACCCACACCGCGCTCGCGCAGACTCTGCTTGTGCTGCGGCCTGTCCCGCCCAGCACAAAGAAGGACAAAAAGAAGAAGTCCGCCGGCCTGGTCACCACGCCGCTGCAGAAATCCGACCTGGGCGAGATCAAGCTCGGAGGCAAGCCGGTCGAGGTCTCCGGCCTCACCCCTCTGCTTGGCGGCGACTTCGGCCTCCAGTTCCTGGTCCTGATCGACTCCATGGAGCAGATCGGCATCAACGAGCAGTTCGACGACATGCGCAAGCTCTTCGACCACCTGCCCAAGAACGTCGAGATCGGCGTCGGGTACATGCTCCAGGGCAAAGTACGCCTCACGCAGGACTTCACCACCGACCGCAAGCTCGCCGGCGATGCCCTCAAGGTCCCGCAGGAGACCACCCTGCCCAAGAACGACAACGGCGGACCCTACAACTGCCTGAAGTATCTCGCCAACCACTGGCCGAACCCCGACCCGAAGAAGCTCCGCGCCGTGCTCATGATCACCGACGGCGTGAATCGCTACAACTCCTTCCAGGGCGGCGACCAGGACGACCCCGATGTCGTCTCCTCGGCCGCCCTTCTGGTCCGCGCCGGAATCATGCCCTTCCCCTTCTTCTATATGGATCCCGTTACGCCGCAGGGACGCAGCGAAGGCGGACAGATGGAAGGCCAGACGAACTTCGATCTTCTTGCCTCGAGCACACAAGGCGCCGCGATTTACCAGGGGATGTACTCCCCGGCGACCTTCGACCCTCTGTTGCAGCGCCTCTTCTCGATCCTGAACAGCATGAGCGTCGCCACCCTGAACACCAGCGGCAGCGGCTTCAAGCAGGTGGACGTCAAGGCCAGCCGAGAGGATATCGGAATCAACGCGCCCGATGGCGTCACGCTGGGCAACGTCCTCAAGTCCAGCAAGTAACCTGCCCCTCTGCTCGCGCGTCGTTCCGCCGAGAACACCACACCTCCGCGCACCCGTCCGGGATCGGGCTTGCCCTACCCCATGCGATACTGACACCAGCCATGTACAAAAGAGTCCTCCTCAAACTCTCGGGCGAAGCCCTGGCCGCGGGCGCGGGCTTCGGCATCGACGCCGTGTTCATCCACAAGGTCGCCCGCGAGATCGCCGACATCCACGCGCTCGGCACCGAGATCGCCATCGTCGTGGGAGGAGGGAACTTCTTCCGTGGAGTCGCCCAGCAGGCCATCGACATGGACCGCGTCGCCGCCGACCACATGGGCATGCTCTCCACCGTCATCAACGCCATCGCGCTCCAGGACGCCGTCGAGAAACTTGGCATCTACTGCCGCGTCATGTCGGCGATCGAGATCCGCCAGGTGGCCGAGCCCTACATCCGCCGCCGCGCCATCCGCCACCTCGAGAAGGGACGCGTCGTCATCTTCGCCGCCGGCACCGGAAACCCGTTCTTCTCGACCGATACCGCCGCCAGCCTCCGCGCCATGGAGATCAAGGCCGACATCCTGCTCAAGGCCACGTCCGTCGACGGCATCTACACCGCCGACCCCAAGAAGGACCCCACCGCCACCAAGTTCCCGCGCATCTCCTACTCCGAGATGATTCGCCTCAACCTCCGGGTCATGGACACCTCCGCCGTCTCACTCTGCCGGGAGAACAATATGCCCATGATGGTCTTCTCCATGCGCGAGCCCGGCAACATCGTCCGCGTCATCCAGGGCGAAGAGCTGGGCTCCCTCGTCACCCCGTAACAGACCTCAACGTGAGGTGGATGCGGTCGGCGTTCCCGCGCGATGGGCTCCATTCCTCCGGCCAGGCGGCGCATCTCAACAAGACAGAGCTCCCCTTTTGAACGCCTCCCCCACCGCCGTCGAGCACACCACCTCCCCGGGCACACCGTCGGCCACCCGCAAGCCTGCTCTCCCCGCGCTCACGGGACTGCGCACCCTGCTGGCCCTCAACATCGTCTTCTTCCACTTCACGCCGCCGCACCTGCAGCTGCTGTACCCCATCATCAACTCCTCGTACGTCTTTGTCGGCTTCTTCTTTCTGCTCTCGGGCTTCGTTCTGGCGTACAACTACGCGGACCGGCCTGCGCTCGACAAGCGCAGGTTCTACCTTGCGCGCTTCGCCCGCCTCTACCCCGTGTACCTGCTCTCGCTGGCCATCTCCTTCCGCATGCTGCAGGCGGAGTGGCACGTCCGTTCGGCACACGAGTTCTGGACCGGAATGATGCTCGCGCCGTTTCTGCTGCAAGGCTGGAACCAGTCCCTCGCCACCTTCTGGAACACCGTCGCCTGGACGCTCTCCGCCGAGATCTTTCTCTACGCGGCCTTTCCCTTCCTCATCCGCGTGCCCGGGCCGGGCGCTCAGGGCGCCACCGAACGGGGCAGCCGGCCCGCACTGCGCCTCGCCGCGCTGCTGCTCGCCACGTGGGCCATCGGACTCATCCCCCATACGCTCTACCTGCTGCTGAATCCGGACCACCTCCCCGGTCCCGCCAACCGCTACTCCTACGGCCCCTGGCTTCGCATCCTGAAGTACACCCCGCTGCCCTACCTCGGAACCTTCTTCGCCGGAATCCTCCTCGCCCGCCTGCACACGGCGCTCCCGCTCACCGCACGGCAGCGTGTGTGGGCCACCGGACTGGCGCTCGCGGCGCTGGCTGTCTTCTTCGCGGCATTCGTCACCCGCACGCCCTACATCCTGCTCCACGGAGGCCTGCTCCTCCCCCTCTTCTCCCTCCTCATCCTGGGCCTCAGCGGAGAGCACTGGGTCGCCTCCGCCTTCTCCTTCCGGCCCCTCGTGCTGCTCGGCGATACCACGTTCTGCCTCTATCTGCTGCACTTCAACACGATCAACCTGATCCATGACAGCCATCTCACGGAGCGCCTCCACCTTGCTCCCCTGGACCCCTGGCTGACGTACGCCGCCGCGCTCGCCGTGGCCGCCGCCGCCACCTTCTGGGTCGAGCGTCCGGCCCGCCACTGGATCCTCGCGCGCACGCAGTCGAACCGCTAGCCTCCACCCCGGCGCCCCGGTAGACCACCCAGCGCCAAGCGCTTCAGAGGACCCGCCCCCCGCCACGAGGCAGCAAACGCAACGAGGCGGCCCGTTCAGGCCGCCTCGTCTGCCGTCCTCGCGAGAGGTTACGGCGTAATCAGCTGCGTGGAGTGCGCTCCGTTCGCCACAACCGTCAGGCACGTCGGCCCACCCGAGCCCAGGAACGGCGAGTTCTGAATACCGGCCAGAGCCCCCGTACCCGGAGTCAGCTTCTCCGCCGTCACCGTGTTATCCAGATTGTTGGACGTGTACAGGTACACGCCCAGCGCAGGATCGATCGCCACGCAGGTCGGCCCTGTGCCCACGCCGGTCGCAAAGGCCCCCACCGCACCGGAGGGCGTTCCCGTGGCCGTGTCGATCGCATAGCCCTGCACCGTATTCGCGTTGTAGTCCACCACGTACAGCAGCCGGCCGCGCGGGTCCACCGTAAGATTCACAGGAAACAGCCCCGTCGCAAACGGACCGTTCACCATCGGCACCAGCGCGCCCGTATTCTGCACGACGTAGCCGATCAGCTGGTTGGCCGCCTGGTCCGTCACATAGACGAAGCGCGCCGTAGGATCCTCGGCAATCGCCGAGGGAACCACACCGGCCGCATATCCGGTCGCGACGGTCTTGCCGCCGACGGTGGTGATGTTCGTCCCCGAGACCGGCGTCAGCGCGCCCGTCGAGGTATTCTGGGAGAAGCCCAGAATCGTCGCGTTCGGCGAAGCCTCCTGGTCAAGCACATACACAAAGTGGTTGTAGTAGCTGGCCACCACACTGACCGGATTGTTCCCCACGTTGACCGTCGTGACCGCGCCCAGCGTATGGTCGGAGTTCACAGGGAAGATCGCTACCCCACCGGGACCGGGCGTCGCCGCCGAGTAGCCGGTCTGGTACGTAAACGCCACATACAGAAACTTGCCCGCAGGATCGATCGCCGCAGCCGTCGGCGACGACCCGTTGATCTTGTACGTATTCTTCGACGTAAGCGAGCCGTCGCCGTTCACCCCGAACTCCTGCACCGACGCATCGCCCTTGTTGACCACGTAGAGGAACAGACCATCCGGCGAAGGCACCAGCGTCACCGGGTTGTTCCCGGCAGCGATGGCCGAGCCGATCCGCGTCAGCGCACCCGACTGGTAGTCCACACCGTACTGGTCGATCAGGCCGGGGTTGCTCTTCGAGGAAGTCATGTACACGAATGCGACCGTATAGTCGCGCGTGCAGGCTGTCAGCCCAAGCGTAAGAGCGAGTGACGCCGTCGCGGCCTTGGCAATCCGTCCAAATCGATTCCGGTGGTTCATGCGATTCCTTGTCCTGGCGGCATCACCTGCCCGCCCTCTCACAACTTCGTTTGCTCCCCCGCGGCTTCCCGAACACGCGCGCGCAGAGTGAATCCAAACCTCAGCGCAGCGGCAGAGCCGGCACCGTAACCAGGCAGGTCGGCAGTGTGCTGCCCACAAAGGGCGTTCCCTGGATCTGCTCCAGGCTGCCGTCCTGCTGGTTCACCTGTTCGCCTGACACGTTGTTGCTCAGCGAATTCGAGATGTACATATACTCCGCGTGGCTCGGGCTCGTGTTGCGTGGCGCCCCGATCACCGACACGCAGGTCGGCCCCGTACCCGTCGGCACCGTGCCGCCCGCAGCCGAGCGCGTGAGCGAGCCGTCCGCGGCGACCGTGAACGTGTTCAGCGTGTTGGCGGTCGTATTCACTACATAAAGATACTTGCCCGGGGAACTCAGGTCGAACGTCATTCCCTCAGGACCGGCATCCGTCGCCACCGTCCCCGTCAGCGTAGGCACACCGCTGGCCGCGATCGCATACACGCTTACGGTATTCGCCGCTTGGTCGGTCACATACAGGTGCGTGGCCGAGGAGTCCTCCAGCAAACCAAGCGGTGCAGTCCCGACCGGGTATCCGGCAGAGGCCGTGTTGCCCGCGCTGATGCTCACCCCCGGCAGTGCCGTCAGAGCGCCCGTCGTCGTGTTCTCCGCAAATCCCAGCAGGTTCGCGCTCGTCGCCGAGTCCTGCTCCACCACATACACAAATCCCGCCTTCGGGCTCGCGATCACACCCATCGGGTTGCGTCCCGCGTTCACCGTGAACGGCGTGCCGAGCGAGTTGTCCTGGTTGATCGGAAACACCGAGACGCCGCCCGGCCCTGGATTCGCCGGCGTATACAGCTGCTGGCCGTCGGCCCCGTTCTGGTATGTAAACGTGACATACAGGAACTTGCCCTGCGCGTCGATCGCCGCCGCGGTCGCAAAGCTGCCCGTGATGCTGTACGTCTTCTGCGGATATAGCTTGCCGTCCGTACCGATCGCGAACTGCACCACGTTGGAGTCGTCCCGGTTCACCGTGTAGAGCGCCAGATTGTTCGGCGCCACCGCCACGGCAACCGTGTTCCGGCCGCCGGAATCCACCGGCGAGTCCGCCAGCGCGTGCAGCCCGCCTGTCTGGTAGTCCACCTGGTACGCGTTGATCAGCCCGTGCGGCTGCGTCTTCGACGTCGTCATGTAAACGTACGCAACCGTATAGTCGCTCGTGCACGATGTAGCGCCAAGCATCACTGCGAGAGACACGAGCGAGGCCGTCATGACGCGGCCTATGGATGTACCCTTCATGCGTTCCAAAGCTCCGGAGCAAGCTCCCGTGGCCGCCAGCGGACGGTCGACCGGGGCGGCTCCCGGCGTGTCCAGGCCGCTAATCGACGTTTCCACTGATTGCGAGGCAGGTCTCGAGTCCCGTTCCGGTAAATACCGAGCCGCGGCTCAGCCCCGAGAGCTGACCCGTATTCTGGTTCAGCAGCTTGCCTGTTATCGTGCCGTCCAGTCCGCTCGTCACGTAAAAGTACTGGTTCGACGGATCTTCCATCATGCATACCGGGCCGTTGCCGACCGAGTACGGATTCTGGACGTCCGACAGCGCCTGCAACCGACCCGTCGAAGCATCGATCGTAAACGCCGAGATCGAGCTGTTCGCCGTCGACGTGTTCGTATTCGTATTCTTCTGGTTCAACACATACAGGTACTTGTTCTTGGAGTCCGTCACGCTGTAGACCGGGCTCGCCGTGCCCGCCAGATTCTGCACCGGACCGTCCGCCTGAACGCTGAGCGAGCAGTTCGTTCCTGTCGTGTACGGAATCACCGATCCAGGCACCGTCCCATTGCCCGCGTCCGTCACATACATATTGCTGCCCGACACGTTGATGGACGTCATGTTCGTCGTGCCCGTCGGAATCGTCGAGTTGGCCTCCAGGGTCAACTGCCCGCCGCTGCCCACCCCGTACGGAAAGATCGTCTGGTCGCCGGAATCGAGCGTATACAGGCACGTGCCGCTGTACCGCAGCATCGTGGGATTCTTGCCCACCGAGAAGTAGTTCAACTGCTGGCCCTGCGCCGACTTGATCGCCTGGTTCGGCACAAGCTGCAGCCGGCCCGTGTTGCCGTCGATCGAAAACACCGTGACGTCCCCGTTCTTCGAGGTCGCGTAGTCGGGTGCCTGCGAGTCCAGAACATACAGGTAGTTCCCCGTACCGTCCGTGGCCGCCCACACCGGCGTGTTGCCGGCCGTCGAGTAGCTCTCCTGGAACGTCAGGATGCCGTCGTTGCCGACCGCGAACACCGCAACGTTGCCGTCACCGTTTCCCGTGCCCTTGTTCACCACGTACACGTAGCGCCCACCGGCCCGGACCGCAATCGACACAGGGTTCTTCCCGCCCGAAGCATACGGCGAGTTCACCGTCTGCGTCAGATTGCCGGTGTACTGGTCAATCTTGAAGCCGACGATCTGGTTGTACTGCGTACCGAGCACCCACATAAAGCCAATGGTGCCGCCACCGCACGCAGTCATGCCCAGCCCTACTGCCACAGATGCTACCAAGGCCCGTGTAAACCGGCCGATCCTGCTCAACGTCATGCGCTTCCTTAAGTCTCGCGTACGGGCGCTGGGGAGCGCCTCGGGGGCGAGCAAATCCTGGGAGTACAGATACTCTGCTTATTGTAGAAGGAGCGCCGGGTTTGCGCCACCTTACCCCCGAACTGCGGAAGCCCCGGTCCCCCCCAAGCGCCCCCGCAATCCGGACTGCCACACCCTTCAGGCAGCAGGCCGCGCATCAGCGGCAGGCCGCGCAGCCGCCCCCGCCGCCTCCCGCGAAAGCTGCTCCGGCGCCACCTGCGCGATCCGCATCTCCGTCGCCGCTGCCTCGATCTCGCTGTTCACCTCGGCCCCGATCAGCAGCATCAGCCCGCTCAGATAAAACCACGTCAGCAGAATGATCACCGCGCCCAGCGACCCATACGTCGCCGAATAGTTGTTGAAGTAGTGCAGGTAAATCCGCAGACCCACCGAAGCCAGCGCCCACCCCAGGATCCCGATCGCCGCACCCGGCGTCAGCCAACGCCACTTCTTGTTCTTCAGGTCCGGACCCCAGTAGTAAATCATCGCAAACAGCAGAGCCAGCAGCGCGGTCGCGAGCGTCCAGCCCACAGCCCGCGAGCCGACCACCGCAGCCGAAGCCAGCGCGTGATTCTCCATCCGCTTCGCCACAATCCGGCCCACAAAGTCCCCCGCCAGCAACGACGCCAGGATCGCCGTCACCAGCAGCGAAAGCACCGTCGAGATCAGCACCGCCAGCCCTTTCACCTTCCAGTACGGCCGCGTCTCTTTCACCTTGTACACCGCGTTCATCGAGTCCTGGATCGCAGAGAAGCCCGCCGACGCAGCCCACAGCGCCGCCGCCAGCCCGATCGTCACCTTTCTCCCCGTCGACTTCGTCGTGATCTGGTTGAACGTCTCGAGCACAATGCCGTACGCCGAAGGAGGCACCACAAGCGACATGTAGTGCAGCAGGTCGCCGTAGTTGTCCCGCGCCCCCCGGGCCGCCAGCCCGATAATCGACGACGCGCTCACCAGCGTAGGGAACAGCGCAAACAGAAACCAGTACCCCAGCTCCGCCGCGCTGCCGAACAGGTTGTCGTTCATCAGCGAGTTCCACGTGCGCTTCGCAATCAGCCGTAGAGGCACGCCCTGCAGATCCCACAGGGAATGCAGCGGACGCAGCGACACATAGTCCCAGATCATCCGCTCATGCGGATGCGCGCCATGCGCCACTCCCGCAGCACTGGAATCGTGACTTGACGCTTGGCTGGAAGTCGGATCCGAGGTCGAGGGCAGGATCGGCACGTGTTCTCTCCCGGGCACATGCTGTCGCCTCTGGTGAAGAATAGATGCATCCCCGCCGCGGTATGGTACCCGACCCACCTCTCTCCCGGATGCGTTTCCCCCCTCCGCGTCATCTAACGACTCCGGAGACTCGAATGCCCCGTCTGCGCAGCCGGCCGCACCGCATGGCCAAGCTCAATCAACTCCTCAAGGTCGTCCGCGAAAGCCACGCCCAGCCACTCACCGGCGAGCACCGCCTGCCCGAGATCGTCCCTCCCGGCGAACTCGGCGTCACCTTCATCGGCCACTCCTCCTTTTTGCTGCAGATCGGCGGGCTCAACCTCCTGGTCGACCCCGTCTTCGCCACCCGGCTCGTCATCCTGCGCCGCCAGCGCCGCGCCGGAATCCACACCCGCGACCTCCCTCCCATCGACCTGGTCCTCGTCACCCATGCCCACATGGACCATATGAACCTCCCCACCCTGCGCCGGATCGTCCGCAACTGCCGCCTCCTCGCACGCCGCGCCCCCGCCATCGTCGTGCCCCACGGCTGCGAAGACCTCGTCTCCGCCCTCGGCTTCTCGAACGTCATCACCATGCAGTGGTGGGAGCAGCGCGTCATCCTCGGCCTCACCGTCACCATGACCCCCTCCAAGCACTGGGGAGCGCGGATGTTCTCCGACACCCACCGCGGCTTCGGCGGATACAACCTCGCCAGCGGCCGCCACTCCATCTACCACTCCGGCGACACCGCCTACTTCCCCGGCTTCCGCGAGATCGGACAGCGCCTCCACCCCGAGGTCGCCCTGCTGCCCATCGGCGCCTACTACCCGGACACCTACCGCGGCGTCCACACCAGCCCCGAAGAGGCCCTCCACGGCTTCCTCGACCTCGGCTCCAGCCTGATGATCCCCATGCACTTCGGCACCTTTCCCCTGGGCCGCGAGCCCATGGAAGAGCCGCCCGTCCGCCTCCTCGCCGAGGCCCGCCGCCTGGGAGTCGAAGGCCGCGTCCGCATCCTGGACGAAGGCGAGACCCTGCGCCTCCCCAACCTCGCAGCCTGAACCCCCGCGCGCACCGGAGCCCGACAGCTCCGCACCCACCCGGCAGCCCGCTACTGCTCGACCGACGGGTTGACTTCTACACTTTGCCATCCATCCTGTGGCATAATGGGATTCATGGCAGCCGCGCACACACACCTCAGCGCACTCCCCGGCATCCCGCCTCCAGCCACCGACGCCGAGGCCCTGCGGCTCGTCGAGCAGCGGCTGGACACCAGCATCATCGGGCACCTCGTCGAGTTGGGACTCGAGCGCGCCGAGATCGACGCCTCCGTGATCCCCTCACGCACCCTCCAGCACAGGCGCTCCCGCCACGAAAAGCTGTCCATCGAGGAGTCCGACCGCGTCGTACGCATCCTCCGCGTCGTCTCGGCTGCCACCGACCTCTACGGCGCTCGCGAGCGCGCCCTCGCCTGGCTGCGCCAACCCAACCCGCGCCTCGACAATCGCACCCCCATCTCCCTCCTCAAGACGGATACAGGAAGCCGAATCGTCGAAGAGCTCCTTCTTCAAATAGCAGAAGGTATCTACGTCTAGTCCAGCCAAAGGGTCTGGCGGAATCAAAGGGTCTGGCGGGATCAAAGCGTCTGGCGGGATCAAAGCGTCTGGCAGAACCAGGGAGCCTGTCCTGGCCGGGAGATCCGCCAGCGCCACGGCTTCGAGCGGGGCCGGCCCTTCAAGTGCCGCCTCGCCCCACCTCCTGCTCTGGAGAATCAGCCGCTACCCCGATCTCACAGGCACAGGCGGTCTCCGCGCGAGCGGCCGCTGGCACACCGCAGGACAGCCAGTCGTCTACCTGAGCGAAAGCCCCGCCGCCGCGCTGCTCGAGGTCTGCGTCCATACCGCCGCCGGCTTTGTGCCCCCGGGGTTCACCCTGCTTCGCATCGAAGGCCCGGCGATTCCCATGCAGTCCTTCGCACCCGGCGAGCTCGCGCCCGGCTGGCAGTCGAACCTCCCCCTCACCCGCGAGCTGGGCACCCGCTGGCTCCGCGCCGGCGCTACGCCGCTGCTCCGCGTTCCCAGCGCAATCGTCCCGCACACCGCCAACTTCCTCCTGAACCCTCTCCATCCCGACGCCAAACGACTCCACATCGCCGAGTCCATCGACTACCCATTCGATCCGCGCATCAAGCTCTGAAGCACCGGAGCCACCGCCCCCCCGGCCCGTGCGCAATTGCGTGTCACCCTGAAATTCCGCGGAAAATTTCAGCCTCCTCCAACACCGGCGGCCCACCCGCCGAGTCCCCCCTCGGCCCCACGCATCTCATCGTCATGAGCTCCACACCGCAAGCCGTCGCCGGCACCTTCGCTCTCGGCGGAGACCTCACCGTCAACCGCCTGGGCTTCGGCGCCATGCGCATCGTCGGCGAAGGGGTCTGGGGAGAGCCCGCCGACCGGGACAACGCCCGCGCGATCCTGCGCCGCGCCGTCGAGCTCGGCGTCAATTTCATCGACACCGCCGACTCCTACGGCCCCGATGTCTCCGAGCGCCTGATCGGCGAAGCCCTCGCGCCCTACGCCCCCGGCGTCGTGGTCGCCACCAAGGCCGGCCTCACCCGCCAGGGACCCAACAAGTGGCTGCCCGTGGGCCGCCCCGAGTACCTCCACCAGCAGATCGAGATGAGCCTCCGCCGGCTCAAGCTCGAGCGCCTCGACCTCTGGCAGCTCCACCGCATCGACCCCAGGGTCCCCGTCGAAGAATCCCTCACCGTCATCGGCCGACTCAAACGCCAGGGCAAGATCCGTCACGTCGGCCTCAGCGAGGTCAAGCCCCACGAGATCGAACAGGCCCGCAAGGTGGTCGACATCGCCAGCGTCCAGAACCAGTACAACATCGGCGACCGCCGCCACGAGGATGTCGTCGTCTACTGCACCGAACACAACATCGCCTTCATCCCATGGTTTCCTGTCGCCGCCGGCAAGCTGGCTCAGCCCGGAGGCAAGCTCGATGAGGCGGCCCGCCGCCACCACGCCACCGTCGGCCAGCTCTGCCTCGCCTGGCTGCTCCACCGCAGCCCCGTCATGCTGCCGATCCCCGGCACCTCGTCCATCGCCCACCTGGAGGAGAACGTCGCCGCCGCCCGCCTCACCCTCTCCGACACCGAATGGGCCGAGATCGAGGCCGCCGCAGGAGCAAAGTAGCGCCGCGCCCGCGCCCCGCGCACCACTCCCGCACCCCTAGATTCCACGGAGCTGACGCCTACTTCGCGCCCTTCTTGAAGATCTCTTCGGAGAAGAAGTTCTCCACCTTCGACTGGTCCCGCAGCATCTCGAAGTACGCGCTCTTCAGCAGTTGAGACCGCGCATCCCGCAGCTCCTGCCGGATCGTCTGCTGCACCCGCGGGTCGTTGATGTCGCGCTGCCCCGCAGGCTCGCGCGAGATCAGCCGGTAGATCGCATACCCCGCCGGTCGGCGCGTCTGCGCGTCCAGGATCGGCATCACATCCGTCACCTGTCCCGCCCGCAGCTTGGACACCGCCGCAAACACCGCAGGATCCTGGTGCAGCTGCGACTCCGGCACAAACCCCATATCGCCGCCGTTGCTCGCCGTCTCCGGCCGCTCCGAGTAGTTCATCGCCAGCGTGCCGAAGTCGTCGCCCGTATCCAGCCGGTTCTTCAGCGCCTGGATCTTCTTCTTCGCGTCCGCGTCGGAGGTCGCCTTGCTGTTCTGCAGGTTGCCCGCCTGCGGAGCCGGCTCATCCGTCACCCGGATCTCCGCCAGGTGATACTGCGTCTCGATCAGGTTGAACTCGGCCTTGTGCTGGTTGAAGTACGTCGTCACATCCGAGTCCGATACCGCAACCTTCGAGATGATCTCCTTGTTCAGCAGCTTCTCGATCGTCAGCGAACGCCGCAGATCGTGCTTCAGATCGTCGAGCGTCGTGTGCTTCGCCTTCAACAACTCGCCGAACTGCTCCTCCGTGTACGGAGCCTTCATCTCGTTCAGCTTGGCATCGACCTCTTCCTGCGTGGCCGTCAGGTTCATCTTCAAGGCGCGCTGCTGCACAATCTCCTCATCGATCAGGCTGCGCACCACGTTCAGCCGCAGGGAGTCCGCCTGCTCCGGCGAAGGCTGCTGCCCCTGCGCATCCCCAAGCTGCACCACGTACGCCTTCTCCATCTCCGTACGCGTGATCGCATGTCCGTTCACCGTCGCCACCACATCCGCGGCATGCTGTGTCCTGCATCCCGCGATCAGCACCACCGGAAGCGCAAGCGCGCACACCCGGAGCGGCCTCCACAGCGGCATCCCCACATGCGCGCGCAGATGCCTCCCCGCCTGCGCCGTCCTCTGCTCCCCCGGCCCTGCCTCGTCTCCGATCGTCCACGTGCCGCGTTGACCCATGAGTCTTCTTTCGCCGTCCCTAAAAGGAAGGTGCTAGTTGCCGGGCTTGCTCGCCGGGGCCGTCGGTGCAGCTGCCGGTGCAGCCGGAGCCGGCTGATAGGGCGGAGGAGGAGTCTGACCCGCGGCCACAAGCGCCTGGTCGATGATCCGGAACAGGTACTCCATCGGAATCGCGCCTTCCACCTTCTGCCCGTTCACAAACAACGCGGGCGTAGCGTCGATGCCCAGAGTCTCACCCTCCTTCAGGGAAGCGCGGACCGCCGTGTCGTCCTGCTTCTTCAGGCACGACTCAAGCCGGGGCACGTTGACCTTCAGCTTCGCGCCCTCCTCGGTTGCCAGCTTGTCCAGCGCCGTCTGCGCCTTCGCCAGATTGCGCTCCTGGCCGCCGATATCCCCCGCCTGCGCGTGGACGTGATCCACATAATTCCAGTACGCCGCGGGATTCTCCTGCGCCAGGCAGTTCGCGTCCACCGCCGCGTGGATCGCCCACGGATGCTGGCTCAGCGGGAAGTCGCGGTACACGATCCGCACCTGGTTCTTGTAACGGTCCGTGACCGCCGGAAACAACTCCGCATGCATCTTCGCGCAGAAGGGACACTGCAGATCGTCGAACCCCACAATCGTCACCGGAGCGCTCTCAGGACCGCCTCGGCCCGGCCGTCCCCCCGCCGGAATCTTGTCCTTCGGATCCTTCGACAGGTCGAACTTCTCCCACCGCGCCAGCGTCTTCGTGTCCTCCGAGAGCAGAAACGGAATCGGCCGGCTCGTGTTTCCCTTGGTCGAAAACACCACGCTGATCAGGTCGTACCCCGGCAGCTCGCTCTTCTTGCGCTCCGTGATCGCCATCACGTACTCGGCCGGAATCTCCGAGTGGCTGCGAATCATCACCTCGATCCGCCGCGCAAGATCCGGCGGGATGTTGGGAACGCCGCCTGACGCCGCAGCAGGCGTCTGGGCATGGCATCCCACAGCAGCCAGCGCAAGGCTCAGGAGGAGGGTACGGAGGGGCGGAAGACCAGTTGGCACAGTCTTCATTATCTCACGCAGACGGCCCACCCGGCATCCGCGCAGGCCGCGATCGCGACTCACCCTGCCGCGCCGCCCGCCCCGGCTCAGGCCGTATCGGCCTTGCGCACCTCAAGCTCCGCCAGCGCACGCACGATCGAGCGCTTCAGCATACGCAGCGCCGGATCGTCGCGGTCCACCTCAGGGGAGGAGCACAGCCGGGCCAGTGTCCGTCGCAGAACATTGGCCAGGGTCGGTGAGGGTTTGGTTCGCAGCACCAGCATCTCCCCCTGTAGGATGCCCGCGGCGCGCCCGCAAAGCCCCTCCCATCGCACCTCGCTCCCCATCCGTCACGGTACCGTTTGGCCGCCTCAAAATACCTGTTGAGAATGCCGCAGATTGCCCGCCGTCCCAATGTTCGCAAGCGTGAAGTTGAACCGGTACGCATTCTCGTTGCGCGCCGTCCCCAGCTCATACTTCCGATACTCGATCGAAAGCCCGCAGCAGTTCCAGTTGTACGAGACCTGCAGCGCCCCGTACTGCACCTTCGCCAGGCTCAGGTCCAGACCCGCATTCGCCGCCGCACTCAACCCCGCACGCGTCGGCTTCCCGAACCCCAGAAGCAGCCGCATCTGGCTGAAGTCCGCCACCGCCGACGACACGCCCTCCACCACCGACCGTCCCGGCGCATTCAGCCGCGAGTAGCTCACCCCGCCGAACGCCAGGCCCTGGTGCACATCCAGGTACACATTGTCCGCGGTAAACTTCCTCGCCACCGTGTCGTAGTCGAAGTCCCACTCCAGGTCCGTCTTCTCCGACGTCCGCACCCGTAGCCGCGAGATCACCGGCGTCATGTCGCGCGCCTCCGTCGCAAACGCAATCCCCGAAAAGCCCAGCGTCGTCTCGAAGAAGTTCCGCCGCCCGTTCACCACCGCGCCCCCAAAGCTCGGGTCGAAGAAGTACTTCTGCGCCACGCGCCAGGAGATCAGCTCCCGCGTCCCGCACACCGTCTCTCCCGCCCCCGCCGCTCCGAAGTCCGCCCCCGCAGCCCGCACCGCCCCGTCCTCCGGCATCGCCTGCGCATCCGCCTCCGAAGGCCCCAGCACCTCGTTTGCATTGGCCTCCGCGTCCGGGTTCGACGTCCTGCACGGAGCCGCGCCCGGCCGGCGCAAAAACAGACGCTGCGTCACCCCATACCGCAGCTCGTTCGTGTTGCTCGCCACATCCACCGCATCGAACCGCAGCAGCGACGAAAAGTTATCGATTCCTGTCACATACTTGTAGCCCAACTCGGGCTCCACCGTGTGCTTCACGTCGTGGTGCAGCAGCTTCGGCATCCACCCCGAGGAAAACGTCCGCTCCACCGCCGGCGGCCGCACCTCGACCTGCACCTCCACGCTCGAACGATTCACCCCGTTGGTGCTCTCCACCGGAGGCAGCCCCGTGCCCGGCGCACGGCTGCGCGAGTAAAACGTCTCCCGCACCGCCACCGACGGCCGCACCCGCGCCGTGCCCACGCTGAACGGCAGAGCCAGCTCCGGCCGCACGTCCAGCCGCTCCACCATCCCACTCGAAACGAAGTTCGGCTGCGTCCGCTTCAGCCCCGCAAGCGAGCTCGACACGTTCCACTCCAGCCCCGTACTCCCCAGCCGGTGGTCCGTCGTCGAAAACTCCAGCGCCGGCGCATGGAAGATGTGCACCTCCTGCTCCGGCAGCACCACCCCCCGCGGCGTCACGCTCTGCACCCGCTTCTCGCCCTGGTACCGGTCGCCCTCGAGCGCCGACACCGTCCCGTTCCACGCATGCGCAACGTACACCGTCGAGACGATGTCGCTCGCCACCGCCTGGTTGAAGCTGTCGGCAAATCCTTCCCGATACAGAAACGAACTCAGGTAGTCCACGTCCGCCACGGCACGCGTCGTGCTCGTAAAGTCGCGCCGTCCGCTGAACGTCACCTCCTGCCCGCCCTGGTTCGTGTAGATGCCCCCGGCAGGCGTATACCCGCGGTCCTGCAGCGCCGAAAAGCGCGCCAGCACAAAGTCCTGCCCCAGCCCCCGGTACCGGAAGCTCCCGTTCTCCGACCACCCGCGCACCGAGTAGTACACCGTCCCCAGCATCAGGTCCGCGCTCCGGTTCAGCGCCCAATACACCTTCTCGCCCAGCTCCAGCCCCTTGCGCGAACCCCCATACGTCGCCACCGGGATCAGCAGCCCGCTCTGCCGCGCCCCCGAATCCACCGGATGCGTCACATACGGCAGGTACAGCAGAGGCACATTCAGCAGGTAGAAGACGCTGTTCGTCGCCCGCGCCTGCGACCCATCCACCCGGAACCGCCCCGCCGCAAGCTGCCAGTCAGGCCGGGGAAGCTGGCACGACGTCAACGTCCCGTTCTCGATCACATACGTCTCCGGCCCCGTCTTCGTCACCACCCGCCCCGTAAAGCGAAACGGATTGCCGTTGTCGTACACCATCGCTACCTTGCCCGGAGCAGCCGCCCGCAAACCCACCGAGCCCGACACATCGTAAAACCGCCCCGTCGCAGTGTGGAGGTTCATCGACGCATGACTCGCCTCGATCCGCTCATCGTTGCGCCCGCCCAGCACCACCACATGCCCCGACAACGTCGCATCCCCCGTGTTGCCGTCGAATTCAATGTGGTCCGCCATCAGCGTCCGCCCCTGGAACTCGATCCGCACCCCGCCATCCAGCACCAGCCGCCCACCCGACTCCGTCGACGTGTCCGCCCGCATCTGCGCGTGCGGGCTCGTGTCCGGCTCCGCCACAAGCTGCGCGTCAGGATACCGCCCACTCCCCGGCGCGTCCGGCAGCTCCCCTCCAGCCT
>JALYIA010000100.1 GCA_030776065.1 Acidobacteriota bacterium | reverse complement strand
GACCTACCTTCACACCCCCGACCAACTCACCGGCGACGCCATCTCCCTCCTAGCCGCAGCATCCCTCCTCGCCTTACGCCGCCGCAAGCAGTACTCGCTAACAGCTAAGAGCTAGCAGCTAACAGCTACGCCGCTCATTTATCATCAGCACCAATGCCTTCCGTTCAAGAAATCCTGAAATCCGGCGTTCAACTCACCGACGCAGCCCTCGAACGCCTGCTCCCCGGCCCCGACGTCCCGCCGCACTCCATCCACCGCGCCATGCGCCACTCCACCTTCGCCGGAGGAAAACGCCTTCGCCCCATCCTCTGTATGGAGGCCGCGCGCATGGTCGCCGGCACACCCGGCCTCCCCCCCGGAATCGCCCACCTCGGCGCCGCGCTCGAGATGCTCCACACCTACTCCCTCATCCACGACGACCTCCCCGCCCTCGACAACGACGTCCTCCGCCGCGGCAAGCCCACCTGCCACATCGTCTTCGGCGAAGCCACCGCCATCCTCGCCGGAGACGCCCTCCAGACCCTCGCCTTCCAGACCCTCGCCGCCCTCCCCGCACCCCCAGCCACCGTCGTCGCCATCCTCCGCGACGTCTCCCTCGCCATCGGCACCGGCATCGGCCGCCTCGGCGGCCACCCCACAGGTCTGCCCCCAGGAATGATCGGCGGCCAGGTCGTCGACCTCGAATCCGAACGCGCCACCCCCACACCGGAGCTCGTCGAAGCCATCCACCGCGCCAAAACAGGAGCCCTCATCACCACCAGCATCGTCACAGGTGGCCTCTACGCCCTCGCCTCCACCCCCCACCCCCAAGACCACGCACTCACGGTCGACCGCCTCCGCACCTTCGGCGAAAACGCCGGCCTCGCCTTCCAGATCGTCGACGACATCCTCGACGTCACCCGGTCCTCCGCCGAGCTCGGCAAAACCGCAGGCAAGGATACCGCCGCCACCAAATCCACCTGGCCCGCCGTCTTCGGCCTCGAAGCCTCCCGCAGCCACGCCGCCGCCCTCATCGCCGACGCCTTCGCCGCACTCGAACCCTTCGGCCCGGCCGCCGATCCCCTCAAATCCCTCGCCCTCTACCTCACCACACGCACCCACTAAACAGCCCGCTACCCGGCGTAGCCCAGGCCAGCACTCGGCGTAGCCAAGCCCGCACCCGGGCCGCCTATCTGTCGCGAGTCCGACATAAAACCGCTCAGTATATTCGACTTAAGTACGCAAAAGTATGCATATCGCGTTAAAGTCGACCGTTGGTACCGTACAGAGCCTCCCACCCCAGCGATACCTCATTCCTCCCGGAGCTGCACATACTGCACGGGGTTAGGCCCCGCACCGCCGTTCGCCCCTCCCCTTTTCCCCGTCGGCCTCCCCACGGCCATCAGAGTGCCCCGTCTCCAGGCGAGGTCACCCGATGAGTCTTGCTTCGAAGTTCGCCTGCTCCTGCCTGCTGCTCTCCGCCTTCTCCGCCCGCGCCGATCAGTTCACCGTCCTCGGTTCGTCCGCATTCTTCGGTGTGCTGGGAGCCTCTACGGTCACCAACACAGGACCCACCGTCGTCTCCGGCGACCTCGGGCTCTACCCCGGCACGTCCATCGTCGGATTCCCGCCGGGTACCGTCACCGGCACCGTCCACACCACCGATGCCGTCGCCCAGACCGCGCAGGCAGATGCACTCACCGCATACGACTTCCTCTCCGCACTCGCGCCCACCCAGGTTCTCACCGGCCAGGATCTCGGCGGCCAGACACTCACCCAGGGCGTCTACTTCTATGCCTCCTCCGCGCAACTCACCGGCGCACTTACCCTGGACTTTCAGGGCTTGAATAACGCCACCATCGTCATCCAGGTCGGCAGTTCGCTCACCACCGCCAGCGGGTCCTCCATCACCGTCATCAATCAGGGGCTGAACGACAACGTCTACTTCGAGGTGGGCAGCTCCGCCACCCTCGGAACCGACAGCGTCTTCGAAGGCGACATCCTCGCCTACACCAGCATCACCGCCACCACCGGCGTCACTCTCCCCTGCGGCAGCCTCATCGCGCTGAACGGGGCCGTAACCCTGGACACCGACTCCATCCACAACTGCTCCACCACCGGCAGCGACGTGGGTGGCGCAGGATCCGCGCCGCCACCCGTACCCGAGCCCGGAAGCTTCACGCTGCTCGCCACGGGACTCGCAACCGCCGCCGGAGCCCTCCGCCGCCGCTTCGTCGCATAACCCGTACATTCAGGCCGCACCCGGAAACTTAGGTCTCCCTCCCCGGAGACCTAAGTTCCCCCTGTTCCCCCCCGCCCGGTCGAGGATAACGGCCGCCACAGAGCCCTCCAGACCCAAAACCCGCCCCTCCCACCCCAAAACCACTTGACACGCCCGATATAATAGAACCAGGGCTCAGGAGGAACGGCACACGCCGGCTCACTCGTGATTCCCTCGCTCCAAACGGCATAAACCCAATGTTTTGGATACTTTGAACACCGCTTCTACTAGAATCAATACTTTGCGGTTGCACCCAGGAGCTAAGTCCTTATTCCGGGATACTTTACGTACAAAGTACCCCCCGGGGGGCAGGGACCCACGGGACGCAACCCGCACGCTCCGCGTACCATCAACCAGGCACCCCCGCACCACCACGCTGCGTCAGGAGAAAATAGTCTTGAAGAAGGCACTCATCACCGGAGTCACCGGCCAGGACGGCGCATACCTCGCCGAACTCCTCCTCGCCAAGGGCTACGAGGTCCACGGCATCAAGCGCCGCACCTCGCTCTTCAACACCGCGCGCATCGACCACATCTACGAAGATCCCCACAACCCCAACCCCCGGTTCATCCTCCACTACGGCGACATGACCGACTCCTCGTCGCTCATCCACATCGTCCAGAAGGTCCAGCCCGACGAGATCTACAACCTCGCCGCACAGTCCCACGTCCAGGTCTCCTTCGAGGAGCCCGAGTACACCGCCAACTCCGACGCCCTCGGCGTCCTCCGCCTCCTCGAAGCCATCCGCATCCTCGGCCTCGAGAAGAAGACCCGCTTCTACCAGGCCTCCACCTCCGAGCTCTACGGCCTCGTGCAGGAGACGCCCCAGCGCGAGTCCACCCCCTTCTACCCGCGCTCCCCCTACGCCGTCGCCAAGATGTACGGCTTCTGGATCGTCGTCAACTACCGCGAGGCCTACGGCATCTACGCCTGCAACGGCATCCTCTTCAACCACGAGTCGCCCCTCCGCGGAGAGACCTTCGTCACCCGCAAGATCACCCGCGGCCTCGCCCGCATCAAGGTCGGCCTCCAGGAGCAGCTCTTCCTCGGCAACCTCTCCGCCCGCCGCGACTGGGGACACGCCCGCGACTACGTCGAGATGCAGTGGCTCATGCTCCAGCAGGAGAAGCCCCAGGACTTCGTCATCGCCACCGGCCACCAGTACTCCGTTCGAGACTTCGTCCAGCGCTGCGCCCAGCTCCTCGAACTCGACCTCACCTGGTCCGGCTCCGGCCCCGACGAGAAGGCCGTCGACCGCTCCGGCAAGACCGTCGTCGCCGTCGACCCACGCTACTTCCGCCCCACCGAGGTCGAAACCCTCCTCGGCGACCCCTCCAAGGCCCAGCGCGAACTCGGCTGGACCCCCACCACCACCTTCGACCAGCTCGTCGAAGAGATGGTCGCCGCAGACCTCAAAGCCGCCCAGCGCGACGCCCTCGTCCGCCAACACGGCTTCGAAGCCTACAACGTCCGCGAAACCTAACCCACACCCTGCCCTTGCCCTAGCCCTTGCCCGTTGCCCGTTGCCCGTTGTCCGTTGCTGCTGTTGCCCTTGCCTTTTCTTTGTCATTCCCGAAGGGAATCTGCTGTTGCTGTTGCCTTCTCTTTGTCATTCCCGAAGGGAATCTGCTGTTGCTGTTGCCCTTGCCCTAGCCCTTGCCCCACCCGTTGCCATCGCATTCCCGAACACCCTGAACCCGAACGAAAACAGCCCCGAAACGCCCCATCGTTCGAAGTCAGCAAACTAGTAGAGGTACCCCGGTGACCCACCCCATCCACGCCGCACCGTTCATGCCGCACGACGCCCGCATCTTCATCGCCGGACACCGCGGCCTCGTCGGCTCCGCCGTCCACCGCGAGCTCACGCGCCTGGGCTACACCAGCCTCCTCACCCGCACCCGCGCCGAGCTCGACCTCCTCGACGCCGCCGCCGTCGCCGCCTTCTTCGCCGAAGCCCGCCCCGACTTCGTCGTCCTCGCCGCCGCCAAGGTCGGCGGCATCCTCGCCAACAACACCCTCCCCGCCGACTTCATCCGCGACAACCTCATCCTCCAGACCAACCTCATCGAAGCCAGCCGCCAGGCCGCCGTCCAACGCCTGCTCTTCCTCGGCTCCTCCTGCATCTACCCCAAGTTCGCCCCGCAGCCCATGCCCGAGTCCTGCCTGCTCACCGGCCCGCTCGAGCCCACCAACCGCCCCTACGCCCTCGCCAAGATCGCCGGCATCGAGATGTGCTGGAGCTACAACCGCCAGTACGGCACGCGCTATCTCGCCGCCATGCCGACCAACCTCTACGGCCCGAACGACAACTTCGACCTCCACACCTCGCACGTCCTGCCCGCCCTCATCCGCAAGACCGCCGAGGCCATGCGGTCCGGCGCGAAGGCGATCACCGTCTGGGGAACCGGCACCCCGCGCCGCGAGCTCCTCTTCTCCGAGGACCTCGCCCAAGCCTGCGTCTTCCTCCTCAACCTCGGCGACGCCGCCTACTCCACCCTCCTCACCGAATCGGAGCCGCCGCTCATCAACATCGGCACCGGCGAAGACGTCACCATCCGCGAACTCGCCGAAACCGTCGCCCGCGTCCTCGGCTTCCACGGAGCCCTCGTCTTCGACCCCTCCAGGCCAGACGGCACGCCGCGCAAGCTCATGGACGTCTCGAAGCTCCACGCCCTCGGCTGGCGACACCGCATCGCCCTCGAAGAAGGCATCCGCCTCACCTGGGACGCGGTCCGCGAGCAGCTCGCCTGACCCGAACCACCCGGCCCGCTCGCCCGGGCCATCACCTCTTCGTTGCAGCCCGCAACCGCACCAAACCCGTCCATTCCGGGTCAAACAGAAGGGAGGAACCTGACGTTCGTGAACCGCGCCGCCTCCATCCCGGCCCTGCTTCTCGCCGCGCTCGCCCTCCCCCTGCGAGCCGCCGGCGGAGGCGTCTCCGCGGGAACGCCGGCGGAGCAGTACCTCGTCTCCGCCGCCAACCAGGAGCGCGCCGCGCTTGGGCTGCCTCCGCTGCGCCGCGACCCTGCGCTCGGACTCGCCGCGCTCGGTCACGCCCGCACCATGGCGCAACACGGCGAGATCGCCCACCAGTTCCCCGGCGAGTCCGAGCTCGCCGTGCGCGCCTCCGCCGCCGGAGCGCACTTCTCCGTCGTCGAAGAGAACGTCGGCCAGGCTCCGTCCACGATCGAGATCCACACCCTCTGGATGCACTCCCCGCACCACCGCGACAACCTGCTCGACCCCTCCGTCGACTCGATCGGCGTCTCCGTCGTCGCCCGCAACGGCCTGCTCTACGCCGTCGAAGACTTCGCCCGGACAGTGCAGCCCGCAGGCATCGTCCAGCAGGAGATCGCCATTGCGGGCCTCGTCTCCGACCGCGGCATCGCCATCCTGGACACCCAGGCCGGCATCGAAGCCGCCCGCCAGACCTGCGCCCTGGCCTCCGGCTACGCCGGCGCCCGAAGGCCGTGGTTCATCATGCGCTTCACCTCGGACTCGCTCTCCACCCTGCCCCGTGAGCTCACCGCCCGCATCGCCTCCGGCCGCTTCCACCAGGCCGCGATCGGCGCCTGCGCGCCCGCCGGCTCCGGACCCTTCTCCTCCTACAGCCTCGCCGTGCTGCTGTACCCATGAGCCCGCGCACAGCCTCGCTCCAACCCGAAGCCCGGTATCCTGAACGCATGAATCCCCTGGTCGATCTCCACTGGCTCGCCGCCCGCCTCAACGATCCCGACACGGTCGCGCTCGACGCCACACTGCCTCCGGTCGGCGTCACCCCGGTGGTCGATACCCGGGCGCGCTACGCCGCCAGTCACATTCCCGGCGCGGTCTTCTTCGATATCGAAGAGCTGTCGGACCACGCCTCCGGCCTGCCCCACACCCTGCCTTCGCCCGAGGTCTTCGCCCGGAAGATGTCCGCGCTCGGCATCGGCGACGCCATGACGCTGGTCGTGTACGAGCAGACCGGCGTCTTCTCCGCGCCGCGCGCATGGTGGATGCTCCGCACCTTCGGCGCAGCCAACGCAGTCGTCCTCGACGGAGACCTCTCCGCCTGGATCGCCGCGGGCCTGCCGACCGACGCGCAGCCCGTCGCGCGTCCTCCAGCCGCCTATCACGCGACCGTGGACCGCGGCGCCGTCGCGGACTACCACCGCATCCAGGAGCTGCTCGCAGCCGGGGGGCAGATCCTCGACGCCCGCTCCGCAGCCCGCTTCGCCGGAACCGCGCCCGAGCCGCGCCCCGGACTCTCCTCTGGCCACATGCCGGGCAGCACCAGCGTCCCCTTCACCGAGCTTCTCACCGACGGCCGCTGGAAGGATTCTGCTGCGTTGCGTGAGCTGTTCCAGGCCAAACAGGTCGACCTCAGCCGGCCGATCACCACCACCTGCGGCTCCGGCGTAACCGCCGCCGTGGTCGCGCTCGGCCTCGAGCTCGCAGGCGCGCGCAGCGTCAGCCTCTACGACGGCTCATGGGCGGAGTATGCGCAGAAGCCCGATGCCGTGATCCAGAAGAGTTAGCGCTCACTTCGGGTCGAATCGCACGGTGGACACAATCGCCTCCATGCGCGAGCGTACCGTCTCAAGCTCCTGCTGGGTCACGTCCTTCACCCCCGAGACCTCGCCTCCGCAGAAGTTGTTGATCGCAAGATCGAACCGGAAGCACGCGCCCTTGCGATACGTGGTGTAGATCTCGTCCCGCTCGACCGTGCAGATGTGCCTCTGCTCGTCGTGCCCGTGGACGAAGCTCATCCCGCCGATCCGCGCGACGTCGCGCTTGTCCGATCCCGACGCCGCGGCCTGCCCCGCGCACTTCGCTTCGTTCGTGTGGGGCGTCACACTCAGGTACACGAACGCACCGGTGAACGTCGACGAAGGATACGGGTTCTCCGGAATCGCCGTGACCGCGCGCAGCATGGTCTTCCTGTCCGCCGTGCGGGCGTCCAGCCGAAAGGTGCTGATCTCGTGATCCCTCTGCGTAAAGGTCCAGTTCGCGGGATAGTCGAAGGAGATCTTGTAGCTGGGGTCGTGATACGTGTGCATCGCGGTCGGGCCGGGGGTAAGCGCGGCCGAGGAGGCGGCACGCGAACGGAGGCTGGTTCTGGG
>JALYIA010000099.1 GCA_030776065.1 Acidobacteriota bacterium | reverse complement strand
CCCCAACAGCCCCGCGCGATACCGCCCGCTCGTCGCCATCCGCACCGCCCAGTACGGGGCGCCCGCCGCCAGCACAGCCGCCAGCGCCGCGCTGTACCCCAGCGTCAGCACGCGCTCCACCGCCTCTCCCGTCCCGCGCGCAGACGCCTCGCCCCTCAATCCCATTGCCCGCCTCACCCCGGACGATCATAATCAACCCTGCATGTCCTCGCCCCGCTCCGCCCGCAGACTCCGCAGCCTCGCCCGCTCCCTCGCCGCCGCTGCCGCCTTGGCCCTGCTCGCCTCAGGCGCCCCCGCCCGGGCCGCGGACCACAAGTCCGCCCCGCCCGCCAAGCCGGCCATCGAGTACCCCGCCTACGACACCCACCCCGCCGAGCACGTCACCATCGCCGCCGAGCCCTGCGACGACCCCAAGGCCTGCTCCTTCTTCCGCCTCGAATACGTCCAGCACGGCGTCCTCCCCATCCGCGTCATCATCACCAACGACTCCGACACCGCCCTCTCCCTCGACGACGCCCGCATCCACCTCCTCCCCGAGACCGGAGCACGCGTCCAGGCCGCCACAGAAGACGACCTCAACCGACGCCTCTTCAACACCCGCTCCGCCAAAGGCACCAAGATCCCCATCATCCCCATCACCATCCACCACGCCCCCATCGACAAGAAGATCACCGAGGACACCACCGACTTCGGCTTCCAGGGCACCGTCGTCAACGCCCACACCACCCTCGCCGGCTTCGTCTTCTACGACATCTCCGAGCTCGACGATCCCGCCCTCCGCCACGCCGAGCTCCTCGTCAAGATGGTCCACACCCTCGACGCCAGGCACGAGCTCTTCCCCTTCAACGTCCCGCTCGACAAGTGGCTCGCCGCCAACCCCGCGGCCCCCTCGAACCGCCCCCGCCGCTAGCCCCTCTCCGCCACCCCAGGCTCAGAGCCCATCCGCCACCACAGGCAGACTGATATAACTCGCCCGCCCCGCGCTGTGCCAGATCCGCTGCGTCGCCTTCTGGTACTCCTCCGGCTTCGCCACGAAGATGTTCGGCACAAACCGCTGCGGATTCCGGTCGTACAGCGGAAACAGCGTCGACTGGATCTGCACCATCACCCGGTGCCCGGGCAGAAACGTATGGTTCACCATCGGCAGCCCGAACGTGTACGCCAGCGCCTCGTTCGCCTTGATCGCCTCCGGATGCTCGAAGCTCGTCCTGTACCGCCCGCGAAAGATGTCCGTCGCAATCGGCAGCTCATACCCGCTCAGCGTCAGCGGAGGAGCCGTCCGGTCCGGCTCCACATCGATCAGCTTCACCACCCAGTCCGAGTCCGTCCCGCTGGTCGACGCCACAAGATGCGCCACCGGCTCGCCCGAGAGCTTCAACGCCTCCTTCAGCGGCTCCGTCACATACGTCAACACGTCCGGACGCCCATCCACAAAGCGCTGGTCCGTCACCAGCCACGTCCGCCAGCCCATCGAATCGCTCGGGTCGATCGGCCGCGGCCGGTACGGTACAGGCTTCGCAGGATCCGACACATACTCCTCGAACTTCGTCCCCCCGGTACCCGCGGGAGCCGTAAACGATAGCCCGCCCCCCGCCGTCAGGTACATGGGCTTGGACGCCGCCGGACACCCGCTCTCGCAGCTCGCCGGAAACACCGCCGGCCTCTCCCACCGGTCTGCGCCCGTGTTGTACACCATCACCGCCGGCGTGTCCGCCACCGGAGCCCCAGGCTTCAGATACTGGTTGAAGAACGGCAGCAGCACCTCGCGCCTCCATTGCGCCGTCGTGTCCGTCGCCCACACCAGCGGCCCCAGGTTCCTCCCCTCGCGGTTCACCTGGCTGTGGAACCACGGTCCCATCACCAGGTGGTTCATCGCATCCGGCGCACCCTTCGCCTTCAGCGCGCGGTAGCTGTGGATCCCGCCCCACATATCCTCCTGGTCCCACAACCCCTGCTCCCACATCGTAGGAACCGTCAGCGGTCTCGCCGCAAGCAGCTTGTCCAGCGCCTGGCTCTGCCAGAACGCGTCATACGCCGGATGCTCCACCATCACCCGCCAGTACGGCAGCTGGTCCACCCCTAGCGTTCGCGCAAACGCGTCCGCCGACCCCGCCCGCAGAAAGCTCGTGTAGTCGTCCTGCCCCGGGTGCGGCACCTCCACACCCTCGCCCCGCTTGCTGGTCTGCCCCAGCACATAATCGATGCTCGGCTGGCGGAACGCTCCATAGTGGAACCAGTCGTCGCCCATCCACCCGTCCACCATCGGGCTCTCGGGAGCCGCCACCTTCAGCGCCGGATGCGGATCGAGCAGAGCCATCACCACCGTGAACCCCTCGTAGCTCGACCCGATCATCCCCACCCGGCCGTTCGTCTCCGGCACATGCTTCACCAGCCAGTCGATCGTGTCGTAGCCGTCCGTCGTGTCGTCCGCCTTCGTCGGATTGAACGCCGAAGCCACCGGCGGCGGCGTCATCAGGTACGCGCCCTCCGACCCATACTTGCCGCGCACATCCTGGTACACGCGGATGTACCCCGCCTCCACAAACACCTCGTCGCTCAGCGGCAGCGCCTCGATCATCCGCGCGCTCCTGGTCCGCTCCGCCCGCTTCGCCGCGTCGTACGGCGTGCGCGTCAGCAGAATCGGCGCGCCCTTCGCCCCCTTCGGCACCACAATCACCGTGTACAGCTTCGTGCCATCGCGCATGGGCACCATCTCCACCAGCTTCTCGTAATCCGCCGCCCGCACCGGAGCCTTGAACTCCGGCACAAGATGATCCGCCGGCACACCCTGCCCGCGCGCCACCCCGCACCCCAGGGCCAACCCCACATGAATCGCCGCCGCAGCCACACCACGCACTCCGCTCATCGCCTCGCTCGCCCTCGCAGACACTTCGCTTCCCATGAAGATTTTTCTTAGCCTATCACCGGAAACCGGCCCCGCCACCCCGCCCGGACGCCCCTCCGCCTTGTACCCTGAAGTCACACCATGGCCCTCACCATCCGCCCCGCCGCGCCCGCCGACGTCCCCCAGATCCTCGCCTTCATCCGCGAGCTCGCCCTCTACGAACGAGAGCCCGAAGCCGCCCTCGCCACCGAGGCCGACCTCCTCCGCGACGGCTTCCCCACCCACCCCGCACAGCCCGCCCGCTTCCTCTGCCTCCTCGCCGAGTGGGACGGACACCCCGCCGGCTTCGCCCTCTTCTTCTTCACCTACTCCACCTGGCGCGGACACGCCGGCATCTACCTCGAAGACCTCTTCGTCCGCCCCGCACTCCGCGGCAAAGGCATCGGCAAAGCCCTGCTCGCCTCCGTCGCCCGCATCGCCGTCGCCGAAGGCTGCCCCCGCCTCGAATGGGCCGTCCTCGACTGGAACACCCCCGCCATCGACTTCTACCGCTCCGTCGGAGCCACCCCCATGTCCGAATGGACCACCATGCGCCTCACCGGCGAAGCCCTCCCCGCCCTCGCTCAATCTAGCCCGCCCCTCTCGCCCTGAACCCCAACCTCCTCCCGGGACGCCGCGAACCACCTCCCTCCCCCCACCTCCGCAGCGCCACCACCCACCGGCCGATCGCCCACTGCGCCGCCGCCGCCGATCCCCCACGCCGCCGCCCCACCGATCCGCCCACGCTGCCCCCCCCGCCGCAGACCCGTGTCAAGGCCCAAAACCACCTATCTCCCTGATTCCAAAGCGAATAAACTTGGACGTTTAGTTTCCCCAACCTGCTATACTTGTACTAGAGATCAAATAAAAGGCACCTGACGCACCCAGCCCTCACGCACCCAGGTGAGGGCCTTTTGTCGTCCCACCGCTAACCCAAGCGCTTTCAAGACTTTGCGCATAACTCACGTGAATGCAATACTTTAGCCTTGTACCCCTCAGCTAAGTCCAATGCTTTTGATACTTTAGGACCGAAGTACGGGGGGTGGGGGGTAGGGCCCGGGGCGTACCGCAACGAGGAAGACCAGCCAGGACGCACCCGCAGGAAACGTACAATCAAGCGCAGCATATGCCAGGCTCCTCCAGCCAATCGCTCGGACTCATCGCCGGCAACGGCCGCTTCCCGTTCCTCCTGCTCGACGCCGCGCGCGCCCACGGACTCAACGTCGTCGTCGCCGCCATCCGCGAGGAGACCGACCCCGAGATCGACGCGCGCGCCGCGGCCGACCCCGCCATCCGCGTCCACTGGCTCTCCCTCGGCGAACTCTCCCGCCTGATCGAGACCTTCCACGCCGAGGGCGTCACCCGCGCCACCATGGCCGGCCAGGTCAGGCACACGCAGATCTTCTCCGCGATCCGCCCCGACTGGCGCCTCGCCAAGCTGCTCCTCAACCTCCGCACCCGCTCGACCGACATGCTCCTCGGAGCCATCGCCAAGGTGCTCGCCGACGAAGGCATCGAGCTCATCTCGTCCACCCGCTACCTCGAACCGCTGCTCGCCACGCCCGGCCTCCTCTCCGCCCGCGCGCCCGACGCCGACGAGCAGCAGGACATCGCCTATGGCCGCACCGTCGCCCGCGCCCTCGCCGCCTACGACCTCGGCCAGACCGTCGTCATCGCCGCCCAGGCCTGCGTCGCCGTCGAAGCCATGGAAGGAACCGACGCCACCATCCTGCGCGCCGGCGAACTCATGCGCCGCAACGAGCTGCCCACGTACCCCAGCACGGGCGCCGAAGCCGCCACGCCGCCCCTGGCCGCCCCTCTGCTGCGCCGCGCGCTCACCGTCGTCAAGGTCGCCAAGCCCAACCAGGACATGCGCTTCGATGTCCCCGTTATCGGCGTCCGAACCATCGACGCCATGCGCGCGGCCGGCGCAACCTGCCTCGCCATCGAGGCAGGCCGCACTCTGCTGTTCGACCGCGCAGCCATCCTCGACGCCGCCGACCGCGCAGCCATCGCCGTCGTCGCAGAGTAAAGCCCGCGCATTTGCACCGCGTCAAAGTCGCGCCATCCGCCGAGCGGTCTCCGGCGTACTATAGCCGTGAACCCAAACCACCGGCAGACCCCGACAGCCGCACCAGAACCACCAAGGAGAACGCACATGGTACGCAGGATCGTCTTCGCGGCCGCACTCGCCGCTACCCTGGCCACCGCCACGCTCGGCTTCACCGCTCGCGCGGCAGCCGACACGCTCGCCACCGGAGCAACCGCGCCGGCCTTCAGCCTGCCGTCCCAGGAGAATACCGAGATCTCCCTCGCCCAGTACAAGGGCAAGTGGGTCGTCCTCTACTTCTACCCCAAGGACATGACCACCGGCTGCACCATCGAGGCCCACAACTTCCAGCGCGACCTGCCCAAGTACGAGGCGCTCAACGCCGTCGTGCTCGGCGTCTCGCTCGACACCGTCGAGAGCCACAAGACCTTCTGCAGCAAGGATTCCCTCACCTTCAAGCTGCTCGCAGATCCCGACCACAAGGTCATCGACGCGTACGGCGTTCCCATCAAGGGCATGGGCCCGGTCAAGTTCGCCTCGCGCGATACCTTTCTCATCTCGCCCACAGGCAAGATCGCCAAGGTCTGGACCGGCGTGAACCCCGCAAGCCACAGCGAAGAGGTCCTCGAAGCCATCGCCGCAGAGAAGAAGTAAGCCGATCGCCGCACACGCACAGCGTCGCGCAGACGCAAAAAGGCCCGGACCTCTCGAGAGGAGTCCGGGCCCTTTTGCTTGCCTGGTGCTACGGGTTACTTCTTCTTCGCAGCCGTCTTCTTGGCCGGAGCCTTCTTGGCTACTGCCTTCTTGGCTACTGCCTTCTTCACGGCCTTCTTGGGCGCCGCTTTCTTGACTGCCTTCTTTGCTGCCTTCTTAGTTGCCAATTGTTTACCTCGCTGGATGGTTTGTGTACTGCGGGAGTTTCCCTTGGTGCCGGCCGCCTTCTTAGGGACGGGCCTACCACCGCGCAAGGCACCAGGCCTCTTCGCGGCAGATCTCGATGTCGTCTTGGTCGCGCTCTTCTTCGCAGCCTTCTTGGCCACCTTCTTCGCCACCTTCTTCACTGCTTTCTTGGCAACCTGCTTCACTGCTTTCTTCGCAGCCTTCTTCGCGACCTTGGTTGCAGCTTTCTTGCCCGCAGCCTTCTTGCCCGGAGCCTTCTTGGCAACCTGCTTCTTCGCCGGGACCTTCTTCGCGGGCGGCGCTGCCTTCTTCGCTGTCGCCTTCACAGAGGTCTTGCCCGGCCGCACGACAGGCTCAGCACGGTTCCGTTCGGGCTGTACGGCTTCTCTCGTTGCGGGCTCGTACCCGCCGACAGGATTCGACAGCGCCGTCTCCATCACCGCCTCTTCCGCATGAGGCTCAACCGCGAGCAGCAGATCGGAGGCATCGTCGCCATCGTCTTCCTGGGCGATCATCACGGTCTCTTCTTCATCGTCATCTTCATCGTCGTCGATCTCCGGATCGTCATCGTCCCTATCGTCGGCGACCGCTGCTGCATGAAGCCTGATGCTCTCGTCCCAACCGTCCCAGCCGTCACGCTCGTTGGATCTCATCGTTGCCATCCTCACCGTTGAATCGTGTGCCTGTGCTGCGAAGCATCTTGCACGCAGAAAGCACGTCACACTGCGCCACGGATTCTAGCAACAGGATGCATGGCTGTGCCAGAGATGGCAAGCATTCATTTCGTTGAGGAAGCTACTCCGGTAGCTGCGTGCGTTCTACTTCGAGCCGCGCTTCTTCTTGCCGGCAAGTGCCTTGCCCGCTCCGGCACGTCCCGCTCCGGCGTTCGTCGTCCGCGGCGTGGTGCTTCTGCCTGCGTTCTGCGACGTCTTCTTCGCGGAGCCCTTGCCCGCTCCATCGCCTTTGCTGGCGCGGGTATTCGCAGCACCATGCGTCCCGCGCGAACGGACATGCGCTTCGTGCGCAAGGTGCACCGGCTCGGACACAGTCAGCGTGCGATGCGGAGGAAGCACGCTCGACGAGAGATGATTCCAACGCCGAAGATCGTCGGGCGACACGTTGAACCGGTCCGCGACCTTCACCAGTGTGTCCCCTGCGCGCGTCACGTAGTGCGTCAGGTGCGGTGCACTCGAGGCCGATGCCGCGGGGATCACAAGCTCATCGCCGGTCTCGATCGAATCGCTCGACGCCAGCTTGTTCGCGGCTTCGATCTCAGACGCGCGTGTGTGGAACGAGGAAGCGATCGCATCGAGCGACTCGCCCGCCCGCACCACGTGAAAGCGCCAGCTCGCGCGCCGGTCGAGCGGGATCTCATCGATGCGGCGCGTGTACAGGTCGGTCGTCCCGGGCGGCAGATGCAGATCGAAGCTCCCATCGCGCGGCGTCGTCATCCGCAGCAGGCTCGGATTCAGCCCGGCGATGTCCGCCACCGACGCGTTCGTGAGATCCGCCACCAGCCGCAGATCGACCGAGTAGTTCACGCGCACCGTGTCCGATACCACCGGCGGATCCGGCACCAGGTTCTCGAGCCCGTACTGCTTCGGGTTCTTCGCCATGATGATGGCCGCGATGATGCCCGGCACATAGTTCTTGGTCTCCTGCGGCAGTACGTTGCGCCGGTAGAGCTCCCAGTAGTCCGCGTACCCTGTGCGCATCACCGAACGCTGCACGTATCCCGGACCCCAGTCGTAGGCCGCCATCGCGAGATACCAGTCGCCGAACTGGTTGTAGAGCGACTTGATGTACCGCGCATACGCACGCGAGGACTTCTCCGGATCGAAGCGCTCATCCACCCACCCGCTGCGCGCGAGCCCGTACGCGCCCGTCGGCATGAACTGCCACATCCCGCCCGCACCCGAGCGCGCGTTCAACGCCTGCGGCTGAAAGCCGGACTCGGCCACCGCGAGGTAGATCAGATCCTGCGGCACACCCTCCTCGCGCAGCACCCGCGAGATCATCTCCTTGTACTTGCCCGCGCGCTCGAGCGAACGCAGCAGGTGCGCATGACCGGCGGGCGAGTTCGAGAAGTAGCTGATGAAGCCCGCGACGTAGTCGTTCACCACCAGCGGGAAGTCCGACTGCGTGGTCTTCAGCTCCGCCTTCACCTTGGCGGTGAGCGCAGGGTTGGCGGGAAACGTCACCTCGTCGGCTGCGTCCAGCGGAGCAGCCTCGATCGGTGCGGAGAAGCCGCTGCCCTGCTTGATCGCCGACATCTCCAGCGTGTTGATTGCGCTGAGCAGGTGCTCGAACTCGTCCGAGAGCTGGGGGTCGGACTTCAGGTTCAGTCCGCTCGAAAGCATCAGGTCGACGGCGGAGTCGAAGTCCGCGCGCGCCGCATCCAGGTGGCCGCTGCGGTAGTTGTTCACGCCGCTGCGGTACGTCCCTTCCACCCGCGAGATCAGTTGCTGGATCCTGCGCGCCTGGGCCGCGGCCTCCGGCGTCTGTGGCGGTGCCTGCGCGGACGCGCCTGCAGCCGCTCCGGCCGGCGTCCCCGACGAAGACGATGGAGGAGCGGTCAGCCCGGGGGAGGTGCCCGCGGGCGTGCCGGCGTTCTGCTGAGGGCAGCCTGCGAGCAGCAGCAGCGGGATGCATGCGGCCGGAACTGCCAAACGCCGCCAGCGGAGTGCCATCTCCGGATCTTATCAGGGCGGGCGAACGGGCCGGGCAGCCGCCGGTCTGCAGGGGGCCGGGCGGCCGGCCGAAGCCGAACAGGCGTCTGGCTGAAAGATCCGGGAAGAACGTTGCTCTCCCCAAACTAAATGCGATCGAACGGAAGTTGCCGCGGCTCGCCCTGCCGCCCCCGTTGCCTGGCGCATCTCAATCAGAAAAGCGCGGCCTCGCCGCATACAGGAGATGTTCGATGACAGATTTCAGAGTGGCAAAGGGTGAAGCGACGGAAGATCAGGTCTCCGCCGCGATCGAGAAGTTCACCTCGCAGGTCCCTTCCAGCGTGTACCTCGCGCTGGCGTTGGCGTCGATGGCCGTCTCGGTCTCATTGCAGGTGTCCAAGAAGCAGCACGAGTCGCTGTTCATCGGCCAGTGGGCCGCGCCGTTCCTGATCCTGGGACTCTACAACAAGCTGGTGAAGATCCACGGCTCCGACGGAACCGTCAGCGGGCAATAGCGCTCAGCGAGTTCGGACCCGACACCATACCGCGCGTGCTGACCCCCAGCCAGTCGTTCCAAGCGGTCAGCGCGCGGTCGCACTGCATGCGGTGGCGCTCCTTCTTGTCGCGCACCCGGCGGCGAAGCTCATCGTCGAGCGGAGGCAGCAGGTCGAACGTGATGTTGGCTGGCTGAAACCGCTTGCTCTCGGCGTGCGTGATGTAGTGCATCAGAGATCCGTGCGCGGAGTCGCGCGGCGCGGGTTCGGGGCTGAGCCCTGCGGCCAACGACGCCGCAAACCGCCCGGCGAGCATGCCGCTTGCGATCGACTCGGTGTACCCTTCGACTCCGGACAGCTGCCCCGCGACGAGGATCGTCGGATGGTCGCGTAGCTGCAACGTCTCCGTTAGCAGTGTGGGGGCGTGAATGTAGGTATTGCGGTGAATCTGCCCATAGCGCAGAAACACGGCGTTCTCCAGGCCCGGAATCATCCGCAGAACACGCGCCTGCTCCGAATACTTGAGGTGGTTCTGGAAGCCGACAAGGTTGTAGGAGTCTGCCCGGAGATTCTCCTGGCGAAGTTGAACCACGGCATACGGCCAGCGGCCGGTGCGCGGGTCGTCGAGGCCCGCCGGCTTCATGGGCCCGAAGCGCAGCGTCTCGCGCCCGCGCCGCGCGGTCTCCTCGATGGGCAGGCAGCCCTCGAAGTAGTGCACGGTCGCCTGCGGTGCGGGAGCCGCATCCGCTGACGGGATCCGCTCCCATGCCTTCGCCGGCACCGCCTCGGCGGAGGTCAGCGCATCGACGAAGCGCTCGTACTCCTCGCGCGTGAACGGGCAGTTGATGTAGTCGGCCGTGCCCTTGCCGTAGCGTGCCGCCATGTACACCCGCGACATGTCGATCGTGCTCGCATCGACGATGGGCGAGATGGAATCGTAGAAGGCGAGGTGATCGGACCCGGTCAGACGGGTGAGCTCCGCGGTCAGCGGCGGTGAGGTCAGCGGACCGCTGGCGAGCACGGTGACGGTATCGGGGTCGTCTTCGTCCAGCCGCGTCACCTCCTCGCGATGCACCGCGATACGGCCCTGCCCGGCGCCCGCGAACGCCTCCAGCCGCGCGGCAACACGAGCCGAGAAGGCCACGCGGTCCACCGCCAGCGCGTGGCCTGCGGGTACGGCACATGCGTCGGCCTCCGCGAGCAGCGCGCAGCCGGCGCGGCGCATCTCCGCCTTCAGCAGCCAGGGCGCAGTGTTCTCCGACTCCGACTTGAGCGAGTTGGAGCAGACGAGCTCCGCGAAGTCCGCCGTCTGGTGCGCCTCGGTCGAGCGGTGCGGACGCATCTCGTACAGCTCCACCTCGCACCCCAGCGCCGCGGCCTGAAGAGCCGCCTCCGGGCCAGCCAGCCCTCCGCCGATAACTTTTACCTTCTTCATAGTTTGTTCGATGACGCCGCGGGCTACTTGATGACGGCGCGGGCTATTTGATGATGCCGCGGGCTACTTGATGATGCCGCGGGCGCTTGCCGCGACGAATTCGGCGAGATAGCGAACGTGCTCGGCGGCTCTGGCCGCGTCGGGACCGTCAACCTCCTCGGCAAGCATGGCGTGGATCGCCGTCAGGGCATCTCGCGTGTTCCTCTTGGAGCTTAGAAGCAGACGGTAGGCCTGGCGCAGGGCCTTCACCTGAGCGGGCGAGAAGCCGCGCCGCTCGAGTCCTACCTTGTTCAGCCCATAGGCGTGGTTGTTGCGCTCGATCGACGTCAGGGAGTACGGCAGCACGTCCTGGGTGATCGTAGTGCCGCCGCCGATGTACGCATACCGGCCGATCCTGCAGAACTGGTGCACAGGGCACAGCGCACCGACCACGGCGAAGTCCTCGACCGTGACATGGCCGGCCAGCGTCGCCGAGTTCGCCAGGATGCAGCCGTTGCCGATGTGCGAGTCATGCCCGATGTGCGTGTACGCCATGATCAGGCAGTCTGAGCCGACCGTGGTCTCCCCGCCGCCGCCCGCCGTGCCGCGCGAGATGGTGACGGACTCGCGGATGACGTTGCGTTCCCCTATCGTGCAGCGTGTGGGCTCGCCGGCGTATTTCAGGTCCTGCGGCGCAACCCCGAGGCAGGCGAAGGGATGCACCACGGTGTTGCGGCCCATGGTCAGCTCGCCTTCGAGCACGACGTGCGAGATCAGGCGGCAGTCTTCGCCGAGCGTGACATGCTCGCCCACCGTGCAGAAGGGGCCGACCGTGCAGGACGCGGGCACCTTTGCGCCGGGCGCAACGATCGCGGTCGGGTGAACGCTCACTCGGCCGACTCTCCCACGGCGGGAACGGAGGCGACCTCGGATGCAGGCGCCGCTGCGGGCTTTGCCGGCCGGCGCGTCGTCAAGGCGCACATCACGGTCGCCTCGCACGCCACCTTGCCCTCCACCGTGGCCACGCCGCGCATGCGGACCGCAGAGGTGCGCCAGTTCAGCACGGTGACCTCGATCCGGAGCTGATCGCCGGGCACGACCGGACGGCGGAACTTTGCGCCGTCGATCCCGGTGAAGACCATCAGCTTCGTCTCGCGGTCGGGTATCTCCGTCAGCAGCAGCGCGCCGCCCGCCTGTGCGATTGCCTCGACGATCAGCACACCGGGCATGATGGGGTAGTCCGGGAAATGACCCGCGAAGTGCGGCTCGTTGGCGGTGACGTTCTTGATCGCTACGATGCGGGTCTTGCGCTCCATCTCGAGCACCCGGTCGATCAGCAGCAGAGGATAGCGATGGGGAAGGATGGACATGATCTCAACGATGTCCATCGTGCGGGGTTCAGCCGGGGATGTCATGCGGAGTCGAGTATATCGGACTCCGGGCGCGACCCTCGTTGCCCTCCCAGCGTCAGGGGGAGCGTCAGGACAACAGCGCCTTGCCTGCGGTGAGGAAGACCCTGCCCGGGCGCACCGCGTCGAGTTCCTTGTGGTAGTCGCCGGTAAACAGCTTCCGCATGAGCGGGTGGCGCACCTCGGCGCAGTCCTCAAACCGCACACGCAGCACCTCACCGGGAGGGCCGCCGGGCCTGGGTCGCGCCAGGCTGGTGAACGGGATGGAGAGGACGCCGTCCGCGGGCGCGCCGTTGATCACAAGCTCCGCGGGCCCCCACAACGCGCCCCAGCCCTGCTCGGCCGCCAGGGAGGCGCCGCCGAGCGAGAGATCCTCGACGCGGCATGGGAGATCGACCGGATCGCTGTCTGCGGAGAACGGCGTAAGCCGCACGATGGCCGCTTCGTTCAGAAGAAACCGCTCGTCGCGCCGGCGGCGGGGCGGCTCGATGCACGCGGCTGCGGCGAGCGCGAGCACGGCGACGTTCACCAGGCTCCACGCTATCGTCACGCTGTACCCGGGGCTGTTGTGCGCCGGGCTGAAGTCCGCGATCTGCGTGGCAAGCGCGAGGGCCGTCAACGAGGCGAGCGCCGCAAACGGCCACAGCAACCGCCACTGGATCGTAAACCCCTCCGTCGAGAGTCCCTTCGCCGTCACTTTGAAGGGCCGCCCGAACGGCCGCAGCAGCGCCGTCACCACCGTGCGTACGATCACCAGCGACGTCAGAATCTGCGTGACGTCGCTCATGATGGGAAGCAGCAGATTGCCCGCGAGGAAGTTCATGACCATCACGTTGACCGCGACCATCGGCAGAAGCCACCAACAGAGATCTGCGAGGGAGGCCTTGATCGCGACCGTGCCGGTGAACCAGTAGAGGATGGGGGAGAGCACAAGCATGATCTTGAACGCGGCTCCGAAGACCCAGTAGAGGACCGAGTCCAGGAACGAAAGCCGATTGATCAAGGTCAGCCGCGCCCCTCCGGCGAACGACCAGGGCGTAAAGATCTGCTGGATCGCACCCAGGCACCAGCGCGCGCGCTGCGAGATGTAATCGGACACCGACTCCGGCGCGAGGCCGAGCGAGAGTCGCTCATTCAGAAAGATGGTGCGGTAGCCAAGCTCGCCGAACTGGAAGGTCGTCAGCATATCCTCGGTCACCGTCTGGGTCGCCATGCCTCCGGCGGCGAGAAACGCCTCCAGCCGGAACACCGCGGACGTGCCGCAACAGAACGCCGCGCCCCAGGCGTCCTTCGCCGGCAGCAGGACGTTGAAGAAAAGCCGCTGTTCGTCCGGCCACACGGCGGTGCAGAGCAGGTTGGACTGGACGGGATCGTGATTGAAGAAGTGCTGCGGGGTCTGCACGATGCCTACGTCGCCTTCTTCGAAGAGCCCCAGCACACGCTTCAGAATGCTTCGCTTGGGCACGAAGTCCGCGTCGAGCAGAAGGAAGAACTCCGGGCGACGGCCGGTCTGCAACGCTTTGGCGATGCCGTTGTTCACATTGCCGGCCTTGGCGTGCTTGCCTTTGATCCGGGCGACATAGTGCACACCCAGGGACTCGGCCAGCTCCCGCACCCAGCTCCGATTGCCATCGTCGAGGATCCAGACGCGGAGGTCTGGATGCTCGATGGCCAGCGCGCCCACCATGGTTCGCTCGAGGATGTCCGAGGATTCGTTGTAGGTTGCGATGAACACATCGGTCGGCGCGGCGGTCAGCGGCGAGTTCATGCGCGTGTCCGCGATCGGCCGTCGATCGATGTGCCGTGACAGAAACATCGAGGTGAGCATGGAGCTCAGCAGGACTCCGATCTCCACAAACAGATAGCCATAGGCCCACGTCTGCTGCAGAACGCCTTGCCCGTGGGGCAGCGTATGCATCACTCGCCAGAGCCCGTAGCGGAGCGTAAGAAGGATCGAGAGCATGCAGCCGAGTATCCGGATGGCCGGCTGCTCGGGCCGGGCGAACTGAAGGATCAGGCCAAGCACACCGACGCAGATCAGCAGCAGGGTGAGCGGATTGCCGGTCAACATCATGCTTCGCTCCTGGTCATCATCCTTCGCACCTGGTCATCCTTCAGACCTGGTCGCTGTTCGGTTGGGGCGGACGCGCGAGGGCACGGAGGTCAGAGGTGCCGCCGCATCCAGCGCGACGCGAGAGTGGAGGGGACGGTCGGGATCAGAACACGCGCGGTTCGCCCGATCTCGCATGAGGACGCGGGCGCGGCCGTGGTGTCGGGCGCGATCAGGACGGTGGCTCCGGCTTCCGTGCGGGCAAGCGCCGGGTCGGGCTCGGCGGCCAGCCTCTTGACGGAGATTTTCTTGCCCTCCCCGGCGACCGAGAGCACCAGGCCCGTGCGGTCGACCGCCTCGCCGGCCAGCCGGTAGCGGGCTCTGCTGTGCACCGCGACATCGGGTACGCGCTCCTGCGGGATGCGTGCGAGCACAAACTGTCGGCTGCAGTCCACCAGGCCGAGCAGGGTGTCGCCGGCCGCGGTACGCTCGCCGTCGGTCGCATTCAGGTCCCACAGCATGCCTGTGATGGGCGAGCGGAGCTCTGCCTGGACGAGCGCATCGGCGCGCACGGCCTCGGTCTCCGCGCTGGTGCGCAGGAAGCGCGCCTCGGCCTCGGAGGCTCCCAGGCTGCGCGCATTCTCCGCGATCTTTATGGCGATCTCGTCCGCCCGCTGCTGCGAGTAGGAGACGTCCATGTTCTGCCCCGGCTCTGCCATGATGCCGCGGGAGGCGGCCGCAGCCTGGGCGCGAAGGGCGTTCTCTGCCGCGCGGCCGGCCGCACCCTGCGCCGCTGCGATCTCCCGGCGCGAACGCAGACGCTCGATCTCGGCCACGGAAAGGATGCCGGCGGCGTGCAGCTTCTCCCCCCGTTCCAGATCGAGCTGTGCCTGTGCCAGCTCTGCCGCGTGGGAGGCGGCCGTCCGCTCAGCCTCCGCCACCTGGCTGGCCAGCCGCCCCGCCACCGCCCTGTCATGCGCGGCCGCGTGGCTCAGAAGGTGGGCTCGTTGCGCGGAGAGCGCGTCCTGCTCGCGGGAGAGCGACTCGACGGCAGCCGCGGCAGCCTCGGCCTGCGCGTTCAGGTTGTCCAGATGCTGCCGGTCCGCCAGGGGATTGTGGATGCGGGCGAGCGGAGCTCCCTGCTCCACCACCGCTCCGGAGGCAAGCGGCATTCCGCTCAGTGTGCCGTCGATGGGGGCTCGGATCTCGACCACGTATGCCGAGACGACGGCGTCGCCGGTAGAGATGTAGGAGCCCTCCGAAAGGAGACCGTACGAACCGGCGAATCCCAGCCCGGCGAACAGAACGATCTTTGCCGGCCGGCCGAACGGAGCCTGGCCCGCCGCACGCGCCTGGGGCGCCACACGGGCCCCGCTCCCTGGAAGTGCGGCCGAACTGGCGGTATGCGCAGACGTGGAGGAGAGCGGCTGGGGCAACGCCGCAGCGGCGATTTCGGGCATAGTGGGTTCAAAGCCTCCCACCGCGTTATCGGCAGAAGGCCGGAGAACGTTGAATTCCGCCCTGTCCCGGGCCAGTCGGCTGCGGCAGGAGCCCCTCCCCCCGGGCCTACTTCTTGCCGTGCAAGGGGATGGTGGGATCGAAGAGCGTATCCGGCAGAGCGGCGTTGTAGACCACTTTGGTCAGGTAGCGCTGGCTCACCATGTCCCCGTTCTTGTATCGGGTGATGGTGAGCGGAGTGGGAAGCCCCTGGATGACGTGGTAATCCTCGTAGTCCTCGCTGTCTTCGTCGTGATCCTTGAACTGGGCGTTGCGCCATTGAAAGGTGCGGCGCAGCGGCAGATGGGTCGCGGCGTCGAGCTCGATCGTCACGGCGTCGTTGTTCGGCGAAAGTACCGTGACCTTGTCGGCCATCCTCCTGCCGACCATCGCCGTCCCCTCGGCCACCACCATCACGCCGGGTGTGGCAAGCCACGTCCGCACCACCTCTTCGATGGAGTGGACGCGGCGGCGGAGGGACTCCTCCACCTGATCCTTCGGCAGCGGCTGGATCCCCTTGTAGGTGATCTCCGTGCCGGCGGTCGCCGTCCAAACCTGGATAATGTCGTGCTTCTTCGAGAACTCGATGCGTTCCGCCTCCGGCTTGCCCGAACCCGGGAAGCGGCGAAATTCGCGGTACGGGAGCACCCCGGGGTCGGGCGCTCCGTGAAAGAATGCCGCGCCGCGGCCTTCGATCTGCATGGTTGCGCGGCTCCGCCAGGCCTCCCCCCCAAGCGCTGCGACCATCTCGTCCAGCAGCGCGTGCCCCCTCTGCTCGGGCGTCAGGCTGCTCACGGCAGCCCCCTCGGCGGTGGCGGGCGGGATCTCCGCGGCCTGCCTGGCGCGGGCCAGGGGACAGAGCAGAGCGGCGGCGACGAGCGACAGACAAAGCATCTTCATGGGGGAAGTATAGAAACGAAGGCGGCAAGCCGCTAGAAGGCGGCGTGCAGCTATGGGTTGGACGCTGCCGCAGGCGTGGAGGCACCGCGATGAAACCGGCTCCCGCCACCCGGCGAAGACCCCTTGTCTGGCATGAAGACCGCCTATGCAGTGAAACTCTTTTCGACCGTACCAACTATCTCGCAGCCGCTCTGGCCAGCGGGACAACGCGCGCGCCAGGTAGCTGCTCCTACATCTCAGTTCGGTCCCTGGAGGGACTCTCCCATGCGCTTCTACCAGAAGCTTGTCTGCGCCGTCGCCGTCGTAGCCGGTTCTGCCGCTATTCCGGCACACGCCGACGTCCTGCAGGACCTGTTTACGTTCAACGTGAATGGCACGACCGGCACGGGCACAGCGACCCTCGCGTCGTCCCCCATCCCGTCTTCGTTTGTGGCGGGCACCTCGTTCACCCTGTCGAACGTGTCCACAACCTTCCTCGGCTCGACGTTTACGGGAGACGTAACCTTCTACTCCGCCGGGGGACTGAGCGGCGGCGGGGCCGCGGCCCAGCTCACCACACCCGTTTTGTTCTCCGGTCCAGTGTCGAGCCCGACGTTTCTGTTGGGCAACTTCCCGGTCTCCGGCACCCTGGACCTGGGGAATGGACCCCTCACCGTTACGGGCGTGCTGGCGATCACGCGGGTCAACGCGGCGCCGTCGGTACCGGAGCCCGCGACCTTTGGCCTGGTCGGGACGGCCGCACTCGGGCTGGTGCAGCTTGCGCGGCGCCGGCCAGTCTAGCGACACCCGGAGCGGGATCGATAGGTATCGCCTCCGCCGGTTTGTCGATGCGCAGTCCGGCGTCTACGCGGAGGTGCTGGCCGAGTTGACGGCAGGGCGGAAGATGAGCCACTGGATGTGGTTCATCTTTCCGCAAATCGCCGGCCTTGGCGTGAGCTCCATGGCTCAGAGGTTTGCCCTCTCCGGAGTCGACGAGGCGAGTTCGTACCTCGCGCATCCTATGCTCGGAGCGCGGCTTCGGGAGTGCACTTCGCTGGTGAATGCCTGTCCGTCCGATCGGTCGGTCGACGGCATCTTCGGCTACCCGGACTCGCTCAAGTTCCATTCCTGCATGACGCTGTTTGCACGCGCCGTGCCGGAGGCGCAGGAGTTCCAGACCGCGCTGCGACGCTTCTTCCATGGCAGGCTGGATCCGAATACCTTGGCGCGGCTGCAGGAGCACACCGCGGCGCCGTGAGAACAGCGACGGCCATGACCACCGCACGCCATAGGTGCGCCGCACGGGCGGGACGCCCTTCCTTCTTGGGGGAGGAGCCGCCGGCTAGGCCGGGGGAACGGCCGCCAGGCGGTTGGCCACAGGACGGATGGGCATGGGAGCCTTCTTGCCCTGGTACATCCTTTGATCGGCGATGCGCAGCAGCTTGAGCGCGTCGCGGGAGTCATCCGGATACAGCGCGATGCCCATGCTGGCGGAGACCGTCATGCTGTGGCCCTGGAAGGCGATCGGGTGGGCAAGGGCGGCACGGATCGACTCCGAAAAGCGAAGGGCGGAGGACTCCCCGGAGAGCCCCTCGGCGAGGATGATGAACTCGTCTCCGCCCATCCGTGCGACGGTGTCCGAGCCGCGGACGTTGCGGCGCAGCGAGGATGCAACCTCCCGGAGCACCTGATCGCCTGCAAGGTGCCCAAGCGTGTCGTTGATCTTCTTGAATCCGTCGAGGTCGAGAACGACAAGCGCGAGGCTCGTCTTCTGCCGCTCCGAGCGCTCGAGCGCAAGCGTCAGGCGAGAGGCGAGCATGCGCCGGTTCGCCAGCCCCGTCAGCTCGTCATGATGCGCGAGGTATGCATTGCTCGACGCCTGCTCCTCCAGCATCACCAGGATCATGCCGAGCGAGATGAGGGACTTCTGCAGGTTCCACATATGCGAGGCGATGTCCGTGAAGGCGGATTGATTCACGATCCACGGATGGACGAGAAAAAAGAGTGCCCAGATGGTGAACCCGGTGACGATCGCCAGCCTGCCCGTGCTGCGGCGGTTCAGATTCTTGTTGAAGTTCAGAGCCGCGATGGCGTACAGGCTGCCCAGGGCCCAGTACACCGCGTTGCGATACAGCCCGTGCGAGACGAGTACGGCAACCGCGGTCCAGCCGACAAGATGAAGCGCTGCGTAGGACACGCTTCGACGCAGAAGCAGCGAACTGCCGACCCCGAACACGACCCCGAGTACCACTGCCGGGATGTACACCTGAGGCATCCGCAGGTTCAAGCCATACGGGGTCGTCAGGGCAAGCAGCGGCGCTCCATTCAGCACGAGCAGGATGAGCCGGGACCGCCGCGACATGTTTCGATCGCTCGAGGCCCAGACAAAGATCAGCCCGGCAAGCATGTAGCAGTCAATCACGATGACGTGGAGCGTGCGCGCTGGTATCCCGTGCGGCGCGTAGAACGTATGCGCGATGCTCTCCACGAGCGTGATGAGCAGGCCAAGCAGCCACGCGTTGGCGCGCTCCTCCGAGTGCTCCCGGCGCACCAACACCAGGATCGCAACCAGCATCGCCAAAGCAAACAGGTCTGGAAGAAATGCAGAGTTCATTTGTTGCCTCGGAGCGGCCTCACCATACTCTGAAGAAGGCATGCTTTGATAGGGGGCACCGGTAACTTGCCCATTATGCTCTCTGTTGCTCCGCTACGGGAGAATAATTTTTTCTATCGACTGTGAATTTTTTTCCTACTAAAGCCGGAACCCACCGAGTCGCTTGCATCATCTTAGGGATACTGTTCGAGGCGCGCGGCACGTCTCGGGGAGCCTGAGCACACCGAGCACTTCAGCTCAAGGAGGCTAACAGCAATGGCGGTCCCGGTGCGCCTGAGATGGAACTGGCAACTCCGCAACCGCACGGTTCGGCTGGGAGCCCGGACCGTCCTGATGGGCATTCTCAACATCACGCCGGACTCCTTCTCCGACGGCGGCCAGTTCGTGCAGGTCGAAGACGCGATAAGCCGGGCGTGCACGCTGCTCGACTCCGGAGCTGACGTCGTCGACCTGGGCGGCGAATCGACGCGGCCCGGCGCCTCCGCCATCTCGCCGTCCGAAGAGCTTGCCCGAATCATGCCCGTACTGCGCGGGCTTATGCGGCGGCGGCCGGACGCGCTGGTCTCGGTCGACACCTACCACTCCGAGACGGCACAGGCGGCGCTCGATGGAGGGGCCGAGATCGTCAACGATGTGAGCGGGGGACTGTGGGATCCTGCCATGCTCCCGCTGTGTGCGCGCCATGCCTGCGGGCTTGTGTTGATGCACACACGCGGCCGGCCGGAGGAATGGAAGGGCCTGCCGCCGGTCCCCTCCTCGGAGATCGCGCCGCTTGTGCATCGCGAGCTGAAGCAGCGGGCTCGCGAGGCTCTGGCAGCCGGGGTCGCACGCGACTCCGTGGTGCTTGATCCCGGGTTCGGCTTCGGGAAGACGCTGGACGAGAACTATCCCCTGCTCGCCCGATTCGGAGACTTCCACGAACTCGGCTTTCCGCTGCTCGCGGGGGTCTCACGCAAGGGGTTTCTGCGCCGTGCCATCGAACAGTTCGAGCCCCGCGGAGTCCCGGAGGACGCGCTGCGCGATGGCACCGCCGCCGCAAACGTCGCGGCGATTCTGGCCGGCGCGCACATCCTCCGCGTGCACGACGTCGCCTCCGCGCGGCACGCTGCGGCCATAGCCGATTCCATTCTGCGCGCGGCCGACGAGTTGTCTCCCCCGCAGGCCGTCGCGATCTCGGACGGCCAGTGGCTGCCATAAAGCGCAAACCGCTAAAACTGCATCCGTACAGGTCAGCATGCTGTCCTTTGCCAGGCGATGCGTTGGACCGGGCGCCCGTTGGGGTGGGCTGCTGTGGTCTGTACTCGCGGTGTCTGCCCCGGTCTGCGCGCACGCGTCGCTTACCGTGCTGATCGGCGAGCCGTTCGGCAACTTCGGCACCATGATGCCGGTCGGGCATGCGGCAGTCTACCTGGATCGCGTCTGCGCCGATGGCCCGCTGAAGCTGCGGATGTGCCGCCCGGGGGAGAACGCGGGCGTCGTGGTCGCGCGCTACCACAGCCTGGGTCCGTACGACTGGATGGCTACCCCGATCCTGCAGTTTCTGTACGCGACCGATCGCCCGGAGGAGGTGCCCGCATACGTCACGGCGACGCGGGTGTGGGAGATGCGGCAGAGCTATCGGCGGAGCTCCCTGCTCGCGATCGTGCCCGACGGGAGCGAAAAGGGTGGCGCCATGGGCGAGTGGTGGGAGACCGTGGGGATGGCGTACAACCGCACGCTCTGGGGCTACCGGGTGGATACAACCGAGGAGCAGGACGAACGATTCGTGGCAAGGATGAACGCCGATCCCAACCGCCACATGTACCGCCTGGGGGGAGCCAACTGCGCCAACTTCGCAGCGGATGTGGTGACCTTCTTTCTGCCCTCCGCGGTTCCGCGCGGCGGCCGCGCAGCCGACTTCGGGGTGATGACGCCCAAGCAGTTGGCGCGCAGCCTCGGGTCCTACGGCGCCACGCATCCGGAGGTCCATCTCCGGATCCTCAAGGTGCCGCAGGTGGCGGGAGATCTGCGGCGCAGCCGTCCTCTGCGCGGCGGCGCGGAGGCGCTGCTGAAGACGAAGCGGTATCTGGCAACTCTGCTTGTGATTCAGCCCGAGGTACCGCTGGCGTTGTGGGCGGTCTACCGGAAGCACGGCCGCTGGACCATTGGCGAGGGCGCAGAGACAGCGGCGGCCGCTGACTTCGTCCATCCTGTGCCGGCGGGCGGCGACACCATCCTGGCGGCCCGGTAGCTGCACGCCGCCGGTGCATCCGGCGCTGATCCGGCACGAAGCCCCGCGTGCTCCCCATCCGGATTCGGGCGGTTACCATTCGGGCGGCGAGGATTCGGGCGGTGAAATCCACATCGCTGCGCGGCCGTTGAGAGGTATGCTCAGAGGTGAAGGAAATACGAATATGCTGATGACGCTCGCGGTGCTCGAAGGGCTGGTCCTGATCGCGCTGATCGTGCTGCTTCGCCGGGCCACAGGCGGCGGCGCCGGTCACCCGGCCGCGCAGATGGATGCGCTGCGCGAACAGCTTACCCGTACGGACGCGCGGAGCGAGGCTCTCGACCTCCACGTGCGCGGCGCGCTCGAAGGCATCCGGCGCGACGCCGTCGCCGAGGCGCACGCAGGCCGGAGTGCAAGCGACGGCGCCTTCGCGGCGCTTCGGACCGAGGTGACGGGAAGCATCGCCAGCCTCGGGATCTCGCTGCACGCCGGTCTGGAAGGGCTCCGCGGGGACTACACGCGCTCGGCGGAGAGCCTGCGCAACGCCGTGGAAGGAATCGCTCACCGGCTGAATGGCTCCCTCGCCGACGCCAACGCAGGCCAACTGAACGCGAGCGACGCCCTGCATAGGACGCTCACCGAGCTCGCCGCGAGCAACGCCGCACAGCAGGAGCGGCTGCGGGCCGGCATCGAAGAGCGGCTGCAGCGGCTCAACGAAGCCAACGCCGCCAAGCTCGAGGAGATGCGGCTGACCGTGGACGAGAAGCTGCACGCCACCCTGCACTCCCGTCTGACGGAATCCTTCGGGCAGGTCACCGATCAGCTCAACAAGGTGCACACCGGGCTGGGAGAGATGACGAGGCTCTCGGAGGGAGTGGAGGGACTCTCCCGCATCTTCACCAACGTCAAATCCCGCGGCGGCTTCGCGGAGGTGCAGCTCGGTATGCTGCTCAAACAGATGCTGGCGCCCGGGCAGTACGTCGAGAACGAGACCATGCGTCCGGACTCGCAGGAGCGCGTGGAGTTCGCAATCCGTTTTCCGACCAGCGCGGGCGAGCGCCTGATGCCCATCGACGCGAAGTTCCCGCGCGAGTGCTGGGAGCGCCTGGAGGCAGCCTACGAGTCCAACCTTCCGGACGAGATCGAGCGGGCGGGCAGAGCCTTTGAGAGCGCAATCCGCACCCAGGCCGCGAAGATCTGCGACAAGTACATCCATCCGCCGCGGACCACGCCGTACGCCATCATGTTTCTGCCCACCGAGGGCTTGTACGCGGAGGTCATCCGCCGCGAGGCCCTGCAGGCCGAGATCCAGTCCCAGTGCCACGTCACGCTGGCCGGCCCCACGACGCTGGCTGCCATCCTCACCAGCTTCCAGATGGGCTTTCACATGCTCGCCCTGCAGGAGAAGGGCGACGAGGTCTGGAAGATCCTGGAGTCGGCCAAGTCGGAGTTCGGCAAGTTCGGCAAGTTGATGGACAAGTTCGAAGGAGATTTCTTGAAGATCCAGAAGACCATCGGGGAGGTGGGGGTTCGCACCCGGGCGATCAACCGGACGCTGCGCGACGTCTCCGATCCCTCGGTCCCGGCGACGGCTGCGCTCGAGTTTGAAGACTTCGCCCGCCCCGCCCTCTCGCTGGTCGCAGCCAGCGAGGAGGATTAGGCCGGGATATCGCGCGGAAAGCGAAAAGGGTCCGGTTTGTTTTACACTCTGCTAGGCGCGCTCGCAGGGGTGGACGCCGAAGACTTGGCAGGAACCGGGGTCGGCCGCGATCCCGGCACGCATCACAGTCAACGAAGGAACAGGAGAATCTAATGGCAGCAGTGGATGAGAAGGTCAAGCAGATCATCGTGGAACAGCTTCAGGTGGACGAGGCGGAGGTTACACCCGGAGCAAGCTTTCAGGAGGATCTCGGCGCCGACTCGCTCGACGTCGTGGAGCTGGTGATGCAGTTCGAAGAGGCCTTCGACATCCAGATCCCGGACGAAGACGCAGAGAAGATCAAGACCGTGAAGGATGCGGTGGACTATATCGAAAAGAGCCAGAAGGCGGCGAAGTAACGATGGAAGTTCGAACCGGCGGAGTGGAGGCCGGCTCGCGTCGCCGACGTGTCGTGGTGACCGGTCTGGGGCTTGTCTGTGGAGTAGGACGCACCGCGCCCGAGGTGTGGGCGGGTGTGCTCGCAGGAAAGAGTGGGATGGCGGAGATCAAGGCCTTCGACCTGACCGGCCATCCCGTCCGCTTTGCCGCCGAGGTGAAGGACTTCGATCCGCTCAAGTTCATCGATAAGAAGGAGGCCCGGAAGATGGGCCGCTTCATTCACTTCGCCATCGCCGCCGCGCAGGAGGCGATGGACCATTCAGGCCTGCAGGTAACCGAGGAGAATCGCGACCGCGTCGGGGTTCACATCGGCTCCGGGATCGGCGGCTTCGACGTGATCGAGCGCGAGCACTCGGCCATGCTGAATGGCGGTCCCCGCAAGATCTCCCCCTTCTTCATCCCCGGCTCCATCGTCAACCTCGCGGCCGGACATGTCTCGATACGGTTCGGCGCGCGCGGTCCCAACGAAGCCACCGCCACCGCCTGCACCTCGTCCGCCCACTCCATTGGCGATGCCTTCCGCATCATCGAACGGGGAGATGCCGATGCCATGATCGCCGGCGGCACGGAGGCAGCCATCACGCCCATGGGGGTCGGCGGTTTCGCCGCGATGAAGGCGCTCTCGACCCGCAATGATGATCCCGAGCACGCCTGCCGCCCGTTCGACAAGGATCGCGACGGCTTCGTGGTCGGCGAGGGCGCGGGCATGCTGATCCTCGAAGAGCTCGAGTTCGCCAAGGCGCGCGGGGCAAAGATTCTGGCCGAGGTGATCGGCTACGGCATGTCGGCGGATGCCTTCCATATGACCGGCATGGCCCCTGAAGGCGAGGGGTGTTTCCGTGCCATGGCTGCGGCGATGCGCTCCGCCGGCGTAACCCCGGCAGAGGTCGACTACGTGAACGCCCATGCCACCTCGACGCCGCTCGGCGACGCGCTCGAGTCCAAGGCCATAGAAAACCTCTTCGGCGAGCGTGCGCTGGACCACGAGCTGCTGATCAGCTCCACCAAATCCATGACGGGACACCTGCTCGGCGGCGCCGGCGGCCTCGAGGCCGGCATCACCATCATGGCCATGCTCGATCAGATTGCGCCGCCGACCATGAACCTGGTGGACGTCGATCCGGCGTGCCGTCTGAACTACGTCCCCAACGCGCCGCAGAAGGCGAAGATCGATTGTGCCCTTTCAAACTCCTTCGGATTCGGCGGCACCAACGGCTCGCTCGTCTTCCGCCGCTGGGCGGAGTAGCATCGGACGTGCACTCCGGCGCTTGGTCGCCCGCTGGTGGACGAGGACACTCTCGGTACGCTCCTGCTATCGCGGCGGCACAGGATTTGTCGGCTCATCGAAGTGGCGCCTCGTGGGGGCGCCCACCGCTTCGTAAGGTCATAAGATCGTGGAAGCCATGGCAGAGATCGCGGACAATCTCGCACGCATCCAGAACCAGATCGCAGACGCCTGCAGGCGCAGCGGTCGTCCTCCGTCCGACGTTGCGTTGATGGCAGTCAGCAAGATGCACCCCGCGGAGGCGATCGAACAGGCCTACGTGGCCGGCCAGCGCCTGTTTGGCGAGAACCGCGTGCAGGAGTTCCAGGAGAAGTCCGCCGTGGTGGCAGGTCTTGCCGGCGCGCAGTTTCACCTCATCGGACCGCTGCAATCGAACAAGACCACCCGGGCCGCCGAACTCTTCCACGCGATCGACGCGGTTGACTCGCTCAAGATTGCCGCCCGCCTCAACCAGGCCGCGGAGAGCCTCGGCAAGAGCCTGCCCATTCTGATCGAGGTAAAGCTGAGCCCCGAGGAGTCGAAGCACGGCATCGCGGCTGACGAGCTACCCGCTCTGCTGGCGGCGCTCGGGCCGATGCGTTCGCTTGTGCCCAGCGGACTGATGACCGTACCGCCGCCGTCCGAGGATCCCGAGCCTGCGCGCCCGTACTTTCAGCAGCTGCGGCGACTGCGCGACGACTCCCTCGCCCTCTGCCCCACCCTTACTCAGCTCTCCATGGGCATGTCGAACGATTTCGCTGTGGCAATCCAGGAAGGCAGCACGTGCGTTCGCATAGGGACGGCCCTATTCGGCAAACGTTTCTATCCCCAGGCCCTTTGAGGCAGAAGACAACCTATGCGCGTTCAGTATGCAGCTATGCCCCCCAAGGCACCCAGGCGCTCTAAAGCGAAGCCGCCGGTCCCGCTCGACGAGCCGGAGGGTGCGCACGCACCAGCCGGCACGCTCGAGCCCACGCCCGAGGCTCGCCCGCAGACACCCGCCGAAGAGCCGGACCACGAGATCGAAGCCGTTCAGGATGAGAAGGTCCAGCAGTATCTCGATCAGCGGGTGATCGGAGACCGCATCCGTGGACTCCGTCTGGCAAACGGTCTCGGCCTGACCGAACTAGGCAACCGCACGGGCCTCTCCGCCTCGTTCCTCTCGCAGCTTGAGACCGGCCGGGTGGTGCCTACGCTGCGGAACCTGGCCCGGATCGCCCTCGTGTTCCACAAGGATCTGTCCTGGTTCTTCCGCCAGACCGAGCGGGTGAGCTTCCGCATCCTTCGCCGCGAAGACCGCGTCCCGCTGGTCCTTGAGCGCAAGGACAACGCTCGCTTCGTCTCCGAGAGCCTGAGTGCGCTGATCCCGGATCGCCACCTCGTACCCTGCCTCGCCGAGTTTCATCCGCACGACGCGGTCTGCGAGTTCGTGCCGAAGATCTTTACCGGGCAGGAGTTCATCTACGTGATCGACGGGGACCTGTCCATCACGGTTCCGCGCGAAAGCCACATGCTCGGCGCAGGCGACATCGCCTGGATCGACGGCGCCACGCCGCGGCAGTATCGCTGCTCCGGCAGCGTCAGCGCTCATACGATGATCATGACCTTTCCGCGGCAGTAGCGCCGGTTCTACTTCTTCCAGCCCGTCACCGTGGCGGTCGGCGCGATCGACATTGCCGGCCCGGTCTGCGGCTTCACCGTCACATCGTCCATCGTCACCGTGGCGTACGCGATCGACATCCCCGTCTTGCCTTCCAGGTGGACGTTCTTCAGCGTCAGGTCCAGAACCGGCGACTCGGGCAGCCCGATGATTGTGCCCACCGATCCGCTGTTCTTCGCCGTCACGTTCTCGATGCGAATCCCGTGGAACTTCGGCGTGAGCCGCGTCACGGGCTCTGCCGCCACCTCCCCCTCCGGCGCAGGGTGCGGGTAGTACTCGGTCACCAGGATGGCGATCTTTACATCCTCCATCGTGATGTCCTTGAACGAGATGTTGGACACGTCGTTGCCCCGGTCGCGCGCTGCCTTGATGCGGATGCCCTGGTCGGTGCCTTTGAAGTGTATGCGCTCCGCATGCACACGCTGCACCCCGCCGGCGATCTCGCTTCCGATCGAGAGCCCGTGCCCATTCTCAAAGGTGCAGTCCGTGATCGTGATGTCTGTGGATGGAGCATCGGGGCCGGGCGAGTTGATCGCGCCCGATTTGATGGCGATGTTATCGTCCCCTACGCTGGAGAAGACGTGGTCGATCACGATGTAGCTCGAGCTGAACGGATCGATCGCATCCGTGTTGGGCGAGTGCGGGGCGAGGATGCGCAGGTTGCGAAACACCAGGTGGTCCGAATAGTAGGGCACGATCTGCCAGAAGCCGGCGTTCTGCACCGTCACGCCCTCCATCTGCGCATGGCTTGTGTGATCGAACACCACGCCCATGGGCCGCGGGTGATCCGTCCCCAGCACTCCCGAGTCCTTCACCCCCTTCACGTAGTCCCACCAGATCTGGCCGTTGCCGTCGATCGTTCCCTCCCCCACGATGGCGACGTGGTCTGCATTCACCGCGCTGACCAGCGGCTGCACGGTAGTCTTGCGTGCAAACTGCACCGGCGGGAAGTCCGCACGGTCGGGCGACCCAAGCAGCGTGGCGCCCTTCGCGATGTCGAGCGTGATGTTGCTCTTCAGCAGCACCGGGCCGGAGAGAAACGTACCCCCACTCAGCCGCACGGTGCCGCCGCCTCGCTTCGCGCAATCCTCGATCGCCTCGGCGATCGCCTTGGTGTCCTTCGTGGTTCCATCGCCCTTTGCTCCGTAGCTGTGTACGTCGCACACCTTGCCTGCGGCAAAGGCAGCCGGCGCCGCCACTCCCAATACCAGACACGCCAACCTGATGCCCATTGCAACCTTCATCGCACTCTCCCAGTCCCGGTACAACCTCGCGCCATGGTATCTCACTGGTCCAACCACTTACCAGTCCCGGCGGGTGGAAGTCCGGGCATCCGTTGTACACTCCCGCCATGCGTCTTCTTGGTGCCTTGCTCCTCGCAACCCTCGTGATCCACCCTGCCGCATTCGGCCAGCCCGCCCACCCAGCCGCCCCTGCCGGCAAACCCACCCTGGCCGAGGCCCAGGCCTTCATGAGCAACGCCGAGGCTGAGCTGCTCGACCTGGGAATGCAGGCTGGCCAGGCGCAGTGGATGCAGGAGACCGACATCACCGACGACACAGAGGCGATCGCCGCAAAGGGAGCCGAGCGGCTGCTTCTGCGGACCAACGAGTTCGTGGTGGCTGCCCGCCGCTTCGACGGCATCGCCCTGCCGCCGGATCTGGCCCGCAAGTTCATGCTGCTGAAGCTCAACGGCTCCCCTACGGACCCAAAGCTGGTCGCCGAACTCACCCAGGTGGCCTCCTCGCTGGACGGCATGTACGGCAAGGGGAAGTACTGCCGCTCCGCCTCTGCGCCCTCCAACCCACCCTCGGCCAGCGATGCGCAATCCAGCTCGCAGACCGCGCAGGACTGCCTCGGGATCGACGATCTGGACACCCTGATGGCCAAGTCGCGCGACCCCAAAGAGCTGCTGGCGTACTGGCAGGGCTGGCACACCATCTCGCCCCCCATGCGCGACAAGTACGCGCGCCTTGTGGAGCTGTCCAACCAGGGCGCACGCGAGTTCGGGTTCAAGGACACAGGCGTGCTCTGGCGCTCCGGGTACGACATGACGCCCGAGCAGTTCTCCGCCGAGCTCGAGCGCACCTGGACCCAGCTCCAGCCGCTCTACAACGAGCTGCATGCTTACGTGCGCTTCAAGCTGATTCAGAAGTACGGCGCGGCGGCCGAGCGGCCGGACGGCATGATCCCCGCACATCTGCTCGGCAACATGTGGGCGCAGGAGTGGGGCAACGTCTACGACATCGTCGAGCCGCATGACCCCAAGCTGACCTTCAAGATGTATGACCTTGAAGGCGCGCTGCGGAGGCAGATCGAACGCTCTACGCCCAGCTCTGCCCCGCTTCCCCCGGGCACCGATCCCACAAGCAGCGCGGCGGAGGCCAAGCGTGTCTCGGACGCCAAAGCCATGGTCAGGTACGGCGAGCGGTTCTACACCTCGCTCGGGTTCGCGCCGCTGCCCGCAACCTTCTGGAAGCGCTCGCAGTTCGCCAAGCCGCGGGACCGTGAGGTCGTCTGCCACGCCTCCGCATGGGACGTCGACAACGTGGACGACCTCCGCGTCAAGCTCTGCCTGAACGTCAACGCGGATGACTTCACCACGCTGCACCATGAGCTCGGCCACAACATGTACCAGAGGGCCTACAACAAGCAGCCGGCCCTCTTCCGCAACGGCGCGAACGACGGCTTCCACGAGGCGATCGGGGACTCCATCGCGCTCGCCATCACGCCCACGTACCTGAAGCAGCTCGGCCTGATCGAGACTGTCCCGCCGGCCGACGCGGACATCCCGCTGCTGCTCCGCACCGCCATGGACAAAGTCGCCTTTCTGCCGTTCGGCCTGCTGATCGACAAGTGGCGCTGGCAAGTCTTCTCCGGGGAGACCAGGCCCGGCGACTACAACAAGGCCTGGTGGGCGTTGCGGGAGAAGTACCAGGGCGTCGCGCCGCCGGTGGAGCGCACGGAGGCCGACTTCGACCCAGGCGCCAAATACCACATCCCGGGCAACGTTCCCTACGCGCGCTACTTCCTCGCACGCGTCTACCAGTTCCAGTTCTACAAGGCGATGTGCGACGCTTCCGGCTATAAAGGACCGCTGAACCGGTGCAGCTTCTACGGCAGCAAGGCCGCTGGAGACAAGCTCAACGCAATGCTCGCCCCAGGCCAATCACAGCCCTGGCAGGCGACGTTGAAGCAGATGGCCGGCACCGATCACCTCGATGCCCGGCCCATGCTCGATTACTTCCAGCCGCTGTACGTCTGGTTGAAGCAGCAGAACGCCGCCAACAAACAGACGCCGGGCTGGACGACGCCGCGGTGAAGGCGGCGCATCGGACGGCTACATCGCGCATCCGACGGCTACATCTTGACGGACTTCACCGTCAGGGCAGAGCCGGCCACCGAACCATCCACCGTTACGTGATGGCCCGCATGCGCGGTCAGCGTGTCGGGGTTGGTGATCGTGTAGACCTTGTCGCCCACGATCAGCACCGGCTTCTCTCCACCCTTGATGCACTTCTTCGCGCACGCCTCATGGTCGGGCTTCGACGCCTTCGCCGTGTCTCCGGCGCACATGGCGTCCGACACTGTCCCGGTGAGTGTCTCCGCCGAAGCGGCGACGGCTGCAAACGAAAAAGCAAGAACAGTACAGGCAACGAACTTCTTCATAGAGGGTAGCCTCGCGTATCCGATTTGAATCGGGGAAAGTATAGCCGATACAGGCTCGGCCGTGCTCCCGCCCCAGGAACCGCACTCGGTCGGCCGCCGCTTCACCGGCCGGCACACGCTGCGCGACATGCGGGCGCGGTACGCTAGACCCATGCAGGCTCCGCGTCGCGTCGCCTACTTTCCGGATTCGTTTCACGAGGTCAACGGTGTCGCCCACACCAGCCGCAACTTCGCCGCATACGCCCAGCGTCACAACCTGCCGTTCTTGTGTGTACGCGCCACGCTCGACGGGCGCGCAGCCCACCGCACCTTGACCCGGGACGCGAACCTCCACGCCGTCGAACTGCGCCGGAGCGCCTTGGCCATTCCCCTCGAGAAGGACCTGCGGTTCGATCCGCTCTTCTGGCGCCACGGCCGTGTCATCGCCTCGCAGCTCCGCTCCTTTGCGCCGGAGATCATACACATCACCGGACCGAGCGAGCTCGGATTGTTCGGCGCCTGGTTCGCCTGGCGCTATGGGATTCCGCTCGCCGCCAGCTGGCACACCAATCTCCACGAGTACGCCGCGCACCGGCTCGCCTGGCTCACCCGTCTGCTTCCCGGCTCGTCGGGCAGCACGGCTGGGCGGGCTGTGGAATCACCCGCCCTCGCCGCCACCCTTCGCTTCTATGGGAGAGCACGCGTGCTCTTCGCGCCCAACATCGAACTCTGCGGGATGATCGAGCGCGCCACACGGAAGCCGTGCCATCTCATGCAGCGCGGCGTGGACACAGACCTCTTCTCGCCCGCCCGCCGCACCCGCGCCCCGCGCAGCCAGACGCTCGTTCTCGGCTACGTTGGCCGTCTGTCGGTCGAAAAGAACGTGGCGCTGCTCGTCCGCATCGAACGCCAGCTTCGCGCGCTGGGCGTCGTCAACGTGCGGTTCGTGATCGTGGGGCAGGGAGACCAGCAGGAGATGCTGCGACGCGAGCTGCTCCAGGCCGACATGCCCGGTGTGCTGCGGGGCGAGGCCCTTGCGGAGGCGTACGCCAACATGGACCTGCTCGTCTTCCCGTCGCACACCGATACCTTCGGCAACGTCGTGCTCGAGGCTCTCGCCAGCGGCGTGCCGGCCGTCGTCACCACCGATGGCGGCCCGAAGTTCGTCGTGCGCGAGGGTGAGACCGGCTTCGTAGTTCCCGACGACGGCTTCGCCGGCGCCATCGCCAGCCTTGCCGCTTCGCCGGAGCGCCTGGCAGCCATGCGCGCCGCCGCACGCGCCTACGCCCTCACCTGCTCCTGGGATGCCGTCTTCGACCGTGTCTATGCGGCATATGAGAGCGGCATATAACACGGTTCGAAGCCACTGGCAGGGCGCAAGTGGGGCGCAGCGCGTGAGCCGAATCCAGCCCGGACCTAAGCGGCGGCCTTCAACGCGAGAGAGTTCACCTGCTCTGAGAGCATCGTCAACTTCTCATCCGCCGCCTTCTCCTCGGCCAGAGTCTGGTCGAGCAGCTTCGCGACATCCTTTTGCCCGAGCAGCTCGGCGTACTTCCGCACACACCCGTAAGCAGCGATCTCGTAGTGCTCCACACGCTGGGCCGCGGAGATCAGACCCGCATCCCGCAACTCGCCCTTCTCGGTCTCGTCCAGCATCTCGGCGCCCTCTTCGAGCACGCCCTGCATGCCGTGGCAGGTCTTGCCCCGCGGCGTCTTGCCCAGGATCTCGAAGATCTGATCCAGCCGCTCGATCTGTCCTTTGGTCTCTTCCAAATGCGTCTCAAAGGCCTGCTTCAGCTCCTTCGAGGTAGTGCCCTTGGCCATCTTCGGCAGGGCGCGCGTGATCTGCTTCTCGGCCGAGTAGATGTCCTTCAATTCGTCGAGCAAGAGCTGCTGCATCGTCTCCAAACTCATGGTTCCTCCAATGTCGGACGGTTCTTTCCTGCAACCCCGTAGGATGCGGCGCCTCGCCAACGGAGTTTCACGCGCTTCGATATGGTTCTGTGCGCCCGACGCAAACCGGTAGGATGAATTTCATGCGTCTCGCCCTGTTCGGCGGAACCTTCGATCCCATCCACCGCGGCCATCTTGCCATCGCCGCAGCAGCAGCCGAGTCGTTTGCGCTCGACCGCGTGATCTTCGCCCCCACCGGAAAGCAGCCCCTGAAGCCGGACGCGCCGGCGGCCCTGTTCGCCGACCGGCTGCAGATGACTGCGCTCGCCTGCGCCCCGGACCCCCGGTTCGCCGTCTCCGCACTCGACGCGCCGCGGCCCGACGGAACTCCCAACTACACCCTGAGCCTGCTCCAGCAGCTCCGCTCCCAGCACCCGGAGGCCGGCATCTTCGTGCTCACCGGCGCCGACTCCTTCCTCACCATCCGCCAATGGCGCCACCCCGAGCGGCTGCTGGCAGAGTACGAATGGATCGTTGTAAGCCGTCCCGGATCCTCTCTCACGGAGACCGGCCTTGAACCCGTGCAGCTTACCCCCGCCGAACGAGACCGCATCCACCTCATCACCACCATGCAGGAGGACGTCTCCGCGACCGCGCTGCGCCAGCGTCTCGCGACCGGCGACCCTTGCCTCGACCTCATCCCCGGCCCCGTCGCCGCATACATCCAGGCGCATCGGCTGTACGGCGCGCCCCCGCCCAAAGCGGCCGCCGCACGGGACCAGGCGGCGATCCGCTCCCCGCCCGCGGAGCCTGAGTTATAGTGGTAGATAGGATGGCTCAGATGAGCGCACAGCAGCGACTAGGAGCACAGCAGCGACCCGGCGCCGCGCGATGGACTCTCTTCGTGGCGCTGGTCTGTGTTCTGCTGTGCCTCGTAGCCGGAACGGCTCGCATCCTTCATAGCCATACGGACGGCGCAGTCAACCATGCGGATTGCTCCCTCTGCGCGATGGCCCATACATCGGCAGAGATCACCCACACGCCGGTGCCCGCCACCACGCTTCCCGTGTCGCGCCTGCCTGAGCGGGCCGAGCAGCCCCGGCCCGGCATCCTGCTGTCCGTCTTCGCCCTCTACACCCGGCCGCCCCCCACTGCGTGACATCGTTTCCCCTCCGGAACGTCGTCAAAAATTGAAGCAGAAGAAGCAAGGGGGCACCTCATGCGCACGTCGTTTGGACGCGGGCTCTTCGCCGCATCCGTCGCTCTTTTTTCCCTGTCTCCGTCCATTGGCCTCGCGGCCCAGTCGGCCAGCAACTCGGGCTCGGTCTATGGCGCTGTGCTCGATCCGACAGGCGCCGTCATCCCCGGCGCCGAACTCACCATCGCCAATCCGGTCAGCGGCTACACGCGCCGGTCCGTCACCGATGCGGCTGGACACTACCAGTTCGCGAATCTTCCCTTCAACGCCTACCACCTCACCGTCAGCGCACCGGGCTTCAGCACCTCAGTCCAGGATGTCGACGTACGTTCCTTCGTGCCCGTGACCGTTGCTATCCACCTCGCGCTCGGCACCGCATCTACCTCCGTCACCGTACAAGCCTCCGACCTCATCGAGACCGAGTCCACCTTCCACACGGACATCGACCGCAACCTCTTCGACAAGCTCCCCCTGGAGAGCCAGTCCTCCTCGCTCAGCTCGCTCGTCACCCTCGCCTCCCCGGGTGTCGCCGCCGACTCCAACGGTCTCTTCCATGGACTCGGCGATCACGCCTCCAACACCTTCAACATCGACGGCCAGCCCATCAGCGACCAGCAGTCCAAGGTCTTCTCCAACCAGATCCCCAGCAACTCCGTCCAGTCCATGGAGGTCATCTCCGGCGCGCCACCCGCCGAATTCGGCGGCAAGACCTCGCTCGTCATCCAGGTCACCACCCGCTCCGGCCAGGGCGTCACCCGCCCCACCGGCGCCATCTCGGCCTCCTACGGCGCCTTCGGCACCTCCACCGGCTCAGTCGACCTCAGCTACGGTGGGAAGAACTGGGGCAACTTCTTCGAGATCGACGGCCTCAGAACCGGCCGATTCCTGGATCCGCCCGAGTTCGCCGTATTCCATGACAAGGGCAACGAATTCAACTTCTTCGACCGCATTGACCGCCAGCTCACCGGCGCGGACGCCCTCCACATCAACATCAACGTAAGCCGGTCCTGGTTTCAGAACCCCAACACCTACGACAACCTGGCGGTCCGGAACGTCACCAGCGGCGGCACCACCCCCAACCCCGTCTCGAGCACCGTCGGGGACACCGACCAGCGGTCCAAGATCGTCACCTACGACATCGCACCCACCTGGACCCACAGCATCGGCGCCAACTCCGTCTTCACCCTCGGGTTCTACAACCGCCGAGACTCCTACAACTACTACCCCAGCAAGAACCCCCTCGCCGACCTAGGCCCCATCCAGACCGAATCCATCTCGCAGGACCGCACCCTGAACAACATCGGCATGCGAACCGACTACTCCTACGTAAAGGGCAGGAACAACTTCAAGGCGGGCGTTGTCTATCAGCACACTCTCCTCCGTGAGAGAGACAATCTCGGCATCGTCGACTCCACCTTCAACTCGCCCTGTGTCGATGGCAGCGGCGCCTCACTGCCCGGATACGCCAAACCGCGGCAATGCGACGGTGTCACCTCCTTCTCGAATGACGCGGCTGACGGCGGCACCTTCGACCCCAATCTCATCGGCTACGACCTCACCCGCGGCGGTTCGCTGTTCCGCTACTTCGGCCACACCGATGTAAAAGAGCTGGCCCTCTACGCCCAGGACCAGATCCAGGCCGGCAACTGGAATCTCAGCCTCGGCGTCCGCGAGGACATCTACAACGGCCTCGCAAAGGCCAACCAGACCCAGCCCCGCCTTGGTGTCGCATACACCTTCAAGCGCACCAGCACAGTCCTGCGAACCTCCTACGCCCGTACGCTCGAGACGCCCTTCAACGAGAACCTCGTCCTTTCCAGCCAGGGCTGTGGAACCGACGTTCTCGCCCCTCTGCTCAAGTGCAGCCCCGGCGTCTCCACCACCCTGCAGCCCGGCTTCCGTAACGAGTTCCACGCCGGCCTCCAGCAGGCCTTCGGACATCACATCGTCTTCTCAGGCGACTACATCTGGAAGTACACGCACAACGCCTTCGACTTCTCCGTGCTCGGCAATACCCCGATCTTCTTTCCCATCGACTGGCACAACTCCAAGATCCCCGGTGTCGCACTCCGCACCGACGTCGTGAACCTCCACAACCTCACCGCCTTCGTTGTCATGAGCTCCGTCTCCGCGCGCTTCTTCCCGCCACAGAGCGCAGGTGCCGGAGCCACCATCGGCCAGAGCGGATATCCCTTCCGCATCGACCACGATGAGCGCTTCAATCAGACCACGCACCTCCAATACCAGATTCCCGGAAAGCATAGCCCTTGGGTCGGATGGAACTGGCGCTACGACTCCGGGCTTGTGGCAGGCGCTACCCCCTGCTACAACGCCACGGGACAGAATACCCGGTGCGGCAACTTCACCATCAACGGGCAGCCCGCCATCGATCTGACACAGCTCACCTTCGATCAGCAGTTCCAGGCGGGCCTTGTGTGCAACGGCGTTCAGGCCACTCCCGCCGCCGGATTCGCGCAGTGCCTCGCATCCCAGTTCTCCTCCACCCTCATCCGGGTCCCCGCACCTAACACCGAAGACGACGACAAGAACCCACCCCGCATCGCGCCCCGCAGCCTGTTCGATATCGCACTCGGCGACGACAACCTCTTCAACGGAGACCAGCACCGCTGGAGCGTACGCCTTACAGCCGTCAACGTCGCCAATCGGTACGCCTTGTACAACTTCCTCTCCACCTTCTCCGGCACCCACTACGTCTCCCCGCGGTCGCTCACCGCAGAGCTCGCCTTCCACTTCTAACCGCCGCTCGCACACGGACGAAGGCCGGGGTCACCGTACCACCGCGGCGACGCCGGCCGACGACCTGCTGCGCCGCGCGACGATTCATCCCCACCGCATACCGGTCAGCTCCTCCGCGACTGCCCATAGCCTCTCGGCCGCAGCCACATCACCCGCCGCCGCCGGCATCCCCACCTCGACTGCGGGCCCGCGCACCTGCCACAGATGCTTCGGCCCATAGAAGCTGCCCATCGCTGCCTTCGGATCCGTCGCCGCGCAGAGCGTAGGCCACGCCCCGGCAGCCGCATCCTGCGCGAACAGCTCCATCACCATCTTCTGCACCGGATTCTGCTTCTCCGGCCCCGAGCTCTGGAGGTTTGTGCAGGCGACACCCGGATGCGCTGCCGTCGTCGACACACCCCATCGGCCGGCTTCGCTCCTCCGCGCCAGCTCCACCGTAAACAGCAGGTTCGCCAGCTTCGACTGGCAGTACGCATCCCACGGCTTGTATCCCCGGTCCCATTGCATGTCTTCGAAGCGGATTCGCTTCAACCCCATCCGCGCCGCCAGGCTGGACACGTTGGTCACCCGCGGCCTCGTACCGCGCCGCAGCGCCGGAAGCAGCCATCCCGTCAACGCAAAATGCCCGAGGAAGTTCGTTCCCATCTGCTGCTCAAATCCGTCCTCCGTCACCTCCCGCCGAGGCACCGCCATCACGCCGGCGTTGTTGACCAGCAGATCGAGCCTGGAGCTCGTAGAGGACAAGCGTGCCGCGAACTCGCGGATCGAACGCAGACTCGCAAGATCAAGCAGCTCCCATCGCACACTGGCGTTTGCCAGCTCCCGCCGTATCCGCTCCACAGCATCCCGGCCCTTCGCCTCTGTGCGCGCCGTGAGCACAACCTCCGCCCCCGCGCGCGCCAGCTCAAGCGCAGTGTGCCATCCGATTCCGCTGTTCGCTCCCGTCACCACCGCCAGCCGGCCCGCCTGATCTGCCATCGCTTCCACCGTCCAATCTGCCATACCATTCCACCAGCCTTCTCGCGCGGATCGCTGCATGCATCCCGCGCCAAAGTCCTTCATTATTTTGAGTAAGTACTCACTCAACAAATCCGCTAATGAAAAAGCGCAGTCCTACTTCTCAACCGCTACCCCAGCCCACAGCATCTGGAAGCCGGCCTCGCGGTACACGTCCGCCCGCTTGGGGTCATCGCGCGCCAGCACCATCACCATCTCAGCCAGGGAACCCATTGCCGCAGCCACAAATCGCCGCGGCTGATCCTTCATGATTCCCTGCTCCTCCGCCTCATCCGCCATCGCCTTGATCTCTGCAAAAGGCGCCGCTCCCGCCTTGTGGGACTCCTTCGTCAGCCCCTCCCACACCTCCATCCGCCGCAACACCATCTGCTTCTCAGGGTTCGCAATCCCCCACGCCACGTAGCGATCCCACACATGCCGCATCCGAACCCGAACCGTACGCCTCCGCGGGAACCCTGCCATCATCGCGTCCGCCACCTCCGCCTTCAGCACGCGATAGACCGCATTCACCAGCTCGTCCTTCGTGCGGAAATAAGTAAACAGCGTCCCCTCGGCCACCCCCGCGCGTTTGGAGATCGCAGAGGTCGCCGCCTCCAGACCGCCGGACGCAAACACCCGCACGGCCGCCGCCATAATCGCTTCCCTGCGACCCTCCACCTTTGCGCGCGCCATCGTCAGGAGCCCTCCGCAAAGTGAGTGTACGCTCATCGAACCGGAGTTCGTCGCGCCTCCCGCGGCCCAAAACACGACAGCCCAGGCACAAAGCCTGGGCTGCCGTACTGGGAGTGACGCACCTGCAGGACTACGCCTGAGCTTCGTCTGCCACAGGAACGTTGGTCTGGGCGATGGTCCACTCCGGTGCGCCCACCTTGAAGCGGGCAAAGCGCCGGACCGAGATGTTCTCTCCCAGCTTCGCTACCTTGGTCGCGATGATCTGCTTGATCGTCTGCGACTGCTCCTTGATGAACGGCTGATCGAGCAGGCACACCTCCTCGTAGAACTTGCCCATCTTCCCCTCGAGCATCTTCTCGACAATATTGGCGGGCTTGCCAGTGGCCGCCGCCTGTGCCCGGTAGATCTCGCGCTCACGCGCGAGGTCGGCCTCCGTCACCTCGTCGCGCGCGACGAAGCGCGGATCTGCCGCCGCGATGTGCATTGCGATGTCCCGCAGCAGCTCCTGGAAGTCTTCCGTGCGAGCCACAAAGTCCGACTCGCAGTTCAGCTCGACCAGCACCCCGATCTTCCCGCCGGCATGGATGTACGTGCCCACCGCGCCCTCGTTCGTAGTGCGCGAAGCCTTCTTCGCGGCCGACGCCATGCCGCGCTTGCGCAGCACCACAAACGCATTCTCCATATCGCCCTTGGCCTCTTGCAGCGCCTTCAGGCAGTCGCCCATCGGCGCGCCGGACTTCTCACGGAGCTCTTTTACCTGCTTGGCATCGATCTTCACTGCGGTCTCGGTAGACATCGTCGGTTCCTTTTCCTTTGCTCGGTGGGCACACCGCACTCCTGTGCCAGTGTGCACGTTGTGTGTTGCAATCATGCTAGCCGGTCTGCGCCATCGTTCCTGACGCACAAAGAGCGTGGAGCGGATTCCTGCCTCCACGCTCTTGTTCGGAACCCCGGGCGCTACGCTCCAGTGGCGGCGTGTACCGGCTCCGCGTCCTGCTCGTCTTCCGTGGCGGCTACCGGCGCCTTGCGGATATTGCCGCCCAGCACAGCCTCAAGATCGACGTTCTCGTCGTCCACTGGCTCCTCCGTGGGGAGAGCAGCGACCGGCGCGGCCTCGTTCACGTCACCCTCTTCGCCCACGAACTCCGGAGCCACCTCGGCCTGCTGTACATCCGCAACCTCCGTCGCGAAGGCCTTGTCGGACACCATCTGCACGCCCTCGGCGGCAGAATCCGCAATCTTCGTCGTGAACAGACGAATCGCACGCAGCGCATCGTCATTACCCGGAATCACGTAGTCGACCACCGTGGGATCGCAGTTCGTATCCACCACCGCCACAACCGGGATGCCCAGCTTGCGAGCCTCCGACACAGCGATCGCCTCGTTGTTCGAGTCCACCACGAAGATCGCATCCGGCAGCCGCTTCATGCTCTTGATGCCGGACAGGTTCGTGGACAGATGCTTGCGCTCGCGCTCCAGCTTGATGACTTCCTTCTTCGTCAGCAGCTCATACCGGCCGTCGGTGGACATATCGTCCAGCTCCTGCAGCCGCTTCACCGACTTCTGCACCGTGACCCAGTTCGTCAGCAGCCCGCCCAGCCAGCGCGAGTTGATGTACGGCATCCCGCAGCGGTTCGCCTCTTCGGCTACCGCATCCTGCGCCTGCCGCTTGGTCCCGACAAACAGAATCAGCTTGCCCCCGGAGGTCAGCTCGGTCACAAACCGGGACGCCTCCTTGAACATCTTCAGGGTCTTCTGGAGATCGATAATGTAAATGCCGTTGCGTTCCCCGAAGATGTACTCCTTCATCTTAGGATTCCAGCGCTTGGTCTGATGCCCGAAATGAACACCCGCTTCGAGCAGTTCCTTCATCGTGATACTTGCCATGGTGTGGCTCCTGTTTTAAGACCTGCCCGGAGAAGGCTCTGATGGACCTGCGCTCCGCGGTCTGGATTGATCCCCTTGCGACAAGGCGGCGGGGAGATTTAAGTCCTTACCTCGGGTTAAGAACGGCCCGAGGGTGATGCGTGGAATCCAGGTTGTCCGCGGAGTTGTTCGCGGTCATTGCCCGCGGTAGTCGTCCGCGGTAGTCGTCCGCGAAGGTTATCCGCGATGGTTGCCCCTTCTCCGTACCAGACCGTCAACGGAGAAAGGACAACAGACAACCGCGAAGCACCTACCGCTTGGAGAACTGGAAGCGTGCGCGTGCGCCCTTCTGCCCGTACTTCTTGCGCTCCTTGCCGCGCGAGTCCCGCGTGACCAGACCTTCGGACTTCAGCGCCTTGCGCAGCTCGGGGTTGAACACCATCAACGCGCGCGCGATGCCGAGCTTCACTGCGTCCGCCTGACCCATCACACCGCCGCCCTTCACGGTCGTGATCACGTCGAACGTCTCCTCGATGCCCGGGACCGCAAGCGAACGCCGCGCCGCCGCGCGCTGCTGAGCCGTCACAAAATACACATCGCAATCCTTCTTGTTGACCGAAAACTTCCCGCTTCCAGGACGCAGAAACACCCGCGCAATCGAACTCTTCCGCCGACCCGTGCCGTAGTACTGAACCAACTCCGCCATAACGCTCCTATTAGCTTCTAGCTGTAGCCTCTAGCTCTTTCGCTGAGGGCTGTGCTGATACCGCAATCTCATCTGCCTCTGGCTAGCAGCAAACGCTGAAAGCTGAAGGCTCGCTTGCCCTACGCGTTCAGCGGCTGCGGCTGCTGCGCCACGTGCGGGTGATTCGGCCCCTTGTACACCTTCAGCTTGGTCGCCATCTGGCGGCCCATCTTGGTCTTCGGCAGCATGCCCTTTACCGCCTGCTCCACGATCGCCTCAGGACGCCGGGCGAGCAGCTTCACAAAGCTCTCCTCGCGAAGCCCCCCGGGGAAGCCCGTGTAGCGCCGGTAAAGCTTGGAATCGGCCTTCATGCCCGTAAGCACGATCTTCTCGCAGTTCACCACAACCACGTGATCGCCCATATCGATGTAGGGGGTATACAGAACGTTGTTCTTGCCCGCGAGGATGGAGGCAGCCTGCGTGGCCAGCCTCCCGAGGGTCTTGCCGCTGGCGTCCAGCACAAACCACTTGCGCTGGATATTCTTGCCGCTCGGAATCGTCGTCGTGTTATTCATGGTGCCTGGCGTACTCCCTGGTTCTGCCGTCTTCCCTGGTGCTGAAGTCTTCAGCGTCAGTCCGGCGTGGTTCGGAAGAAGATGACTGCGGTTGCTGCAACCTGTAAAGCGTGTGCGGACCGCAAACCGCGCGGAGCGCAAGGAAAAACTGCTGGTGCACCGATCCCCCGGGCTGCCGCGTGGACCGACCGCCCGAAACGGTGAGAGCCTGCCGGAAGCGTTCAGTGCAGACGCGGAGACGGCAGACTTGCACCCGCCCGAGTCACTCCAAACCGCCTGGGATGCGCGCAGGTTCTGCCCGGTTGCTGCTGGAAGAACTGCCGGCCGGCGGTGTGGTACTCCGGCTCTCGGTGCTTCCGATCGAAAACCGGCGCCACGTCCCGCTGCTCCCAACCGATCCTGTTCCAACCGATCAACTGGCCAAACGTCTGCGCAAAGGTCTGCACCGACGCGCAGACGCGGGACTGCGCGAGTCTCCAGAATACGGATGCGGGACGTGGAAGTCAACGCTGTCGTCCGGCGCTGGCGTCACGTCCGGCCGCGACCCCCCTACCGGCGAAGCTCGCCCACATACACCCCGAAAGCGGGCAGCGTCACCGTCGTCACATCCTGCGGTCCCATCCCCTTATCCGAGCGCAGCAGCGTCCGAAGATAGCTCCCACGCAGCCCCATCCCCTCAAGCCTGCCCCGCAGCGACAGGCTTACGGGCGAACCCGACAGGTTGCACGCCACCACCACCGGCCCGCCCTGGGCCGACGCGGACGCCGCGCGAGACACCCACACCAGCGCCTTCTGCGCGTCGAAGTCCAGAAACACAGGGTTCCCGCCCCGCAGCGCCGGGTTCCCATGGTGCAGCGCCGCCAGCTGCTTGTACCACGCGGTCAACGGATCCTTGGGCGCCGGCTCCGACTCCGCCGCCTTGCTCTTCCCCGGCGGGACATACGGCTTGTACGGAAGGTAGACCCCCGGCGCGGGCGCAGGTGCAGCCTTCGGCGTCGCGTCCCCCTCCTCCGTCTCCGCCCCGTGCTCCGGCGTCGCCTCCACAACCAGCCTCGCGCCGGAATCGATCAGCGCCGCAGGATGCGTCAGAAGCGCCAGCGCAGCCACCACCCGGGACAGAGGGTCCGCCCCGCCCGCGCGCGGCAACTCCCCGCCGTCCCATACACCCACCACCACGTTCGGCTGTCCGGAGCTCTCGCTCAGCAGCGCGCGGATCTGTCCCGCATCCGGCAAGGCCGCGCCCACACGCGCATCGATCTTGAGCCTCGGCGCACTGTCCGACACCCGCGCCGTCCGGCTCCCACCCACCCGCCGGACGCT
>JALYIA010000098.1 GCA_030776065.1 Acidobacteriota bacterium | reverse complement strand
CTCATCCGCACCGCAATGGACGCCATCCGGCCGGGCGGCCGCGTGATGCTGTTCGCCTCCACGCAGCACGGCGAGGCGCCGTTCGACCCGGCCGCCGTCTGCATGGACGAGAAGACGCTGATGGGCTCGTACTCCGCCTCCGTCGAGTGGAACGATGCGGTGGCCGAACTGGTCTTCTCGGGCTACCGCGATGGCAGCTTCAATCTCACGCGTCTGATCTCGCACCGCTTCGCGCTCGAAGACGCGGTCGCTGCGATTCACCTCGCGTCGAATCCCCAGCCGGGCTCGATGAAGATCGTCATCCGCCCCTGACCGCACGAACTCCCGCGGTCGGCGTCGAAGGACTATGCTGTTGCCATGGGTGCCACAGGACTGCCCGCGCGTCTAGCCTATGCCGCACTCGCGGCCCCGCTGGCGTCCGCCGCTGGGTTCTACGCAGGCGCCGCTCTGTTTGGCCGGATCCTCCCCCTGCTCAACGGCGTGCAGCAGCCCGAGCCCGGCTGGGCGGAGTTTGTCTTCTCGCTGCTGCTTGGACTGGCGGCCGGCTTCTCCGCGTTCCTCTACGCCCTCACCCTGCCTCGTCTGCGGCTGCGCCGGCGGCGCGGCAGGACGGCGCGCATCGCACTCTCCGCCCTGGTTGTGCTGGTGATCGCCGTGGCGGCCGAGGCCGAAGGCGTTCCCACCCCGGTCACCCTTGCGCTGACGCTGTGGTTCTCCCTCATCCTCACCTTCACCTTTATCCGGTACGGCGTCCTCGATCGAGCCCGGCGAAGGATCCTTCGCGAATCGGAGCGGCCCGCAGCCTAGTCTCCCGAGCTGTCTCCAGGATTCGGCCCCGAGCTGCCGGGAGGCATCAGCAGCCGCACGGCGTTCGGGATCAGCGTGACCTGCATGGGCGCGGCGCCGATCCACTCGCCGTCTGCCTGCACGTGAATGCGAACCCCCGCGGGCGGCGTGCAGGTGAACTCGCTGACGCACACCGCTTCGACCAGCGGATTCCACCGTCCTGCGCCTAGCCAGCTCCCCGCGAACCATGTAGGCAGGGCAAGCCAGCCGGGGGTGCGAACCGCAACCAGGTGCAGGTGCGGGTGGTGTACCGCGCCGGCCGGCGCAAGCCCGGTGAACAGGCCGCCGAGGTCGTCGATCCGCACCGCCAGCGTGGCCACCGCGCGCATCTGCCTCCGAACGCCGGAGTCGGCGTCGGTCCAGGCAAGGTCGAAGGCTTCAAAGCGGCCGCGAGAGAACAGGACGGCCGCCCGCACGTAGTAGGCCAGGCGTCCCAGGCTACGCTTGCTCTGCGCGACCATGCTGTAGACCAGCGCGCCATCCGGCCCGCAGCCCGCCATCACCGTGAAGTGCCGCACGCGGCCCACGCACGCGACGCGCCCCACGGGAATGGTGCGGGGTTCGAACGTGAGCAGCTGACGCGCGGCCTCGAGCGGCTCCATCGACAGGCCAAGGTGCCGGGCCAGCGCGTTCGCGGTGCCCATGGGGATCACGCCCAGCACAGGGCCCGCCTCCGGGGCGAGGCCCTCCTCCGCCAGCCCCTGCAGCACGTCGTGCACCGTGCCGTCGCCGCCGCACGCCAGGATGTGGGTGAAGCCTTCCGCCACAGCCGTCCGGGCCTGGAGCGTGGCCGAACCCGGACCCGTGGTGGCCAGCGTGACGGGGTTGCGGTCGTGGCTGGAGAGCAGCGCAGCGATCGCGTGCATCGTCTTCAGACGGGTGGCCCCGCTGCGGCCCGACACGGGGTTGTACAGAAGAAGAGTGCGCACGGCTTAGTGGACAGGGAACTGCGGGTGAAGTCTTGGTTCGCCGGCGGTGCGATCTACGGGCGCCCGGCGGAGGCGGAAGGGAGCGGACTGGTCCTACTCGCGGCCCGCTTCTACTCGGGACGCGCTCCTACTCGCGGACGCGCTTCTTGATCTCCACATTCAGGCGCTTGATCTTCTGATTCAAAGTGGAGAGCGGAATCTTGAAGTACTCGGCGGCCTCGGTCTGGTTCCAGTGGCAGCGCTCCAGGCGATCCGCGATGATGCGCCGCTCGATCTCCTCCATCAGGTCGAAGAGGCTCGCATCGGGCCGTTGTTCGAGCAGGGCAGTGGAGTACGAGCTGCCGGTCAGCGTGGGAGGCAGCAGGTCCGGCGTGATCAGCGATCCGGTCGACAGGACGACGCCGCGCTCCATCGCGTTTTCGAGCTCGCGCACGTTGCCCGGCCACTCGTAGTCCATCAGAATGCGCAGCGCCTCGGACGACATTGCGCGCGTGGGCACGCCGTTCTCATCGGCGTAAAACTTCAGGAAGTGCGTGGCCAGCAGAGGGATATCCTGGCGCCGGGAGCGCAGCGGCGGCAGCTCCATGGAGATCACGTTGAGGCGATAAAACAGGTCCTCGCGGAAGCGTCCCTCGCGCACCGCAACCTGGAGATCGATGTTGGTCGCGGCCACGATGCGCACGTCCACCTGGATCTCCTGCGTGCCGCCCAGGTGCATGAAGCGGCGGTCCTGCAGCACGCGCAGGATCTTGGCCTGCATGTCCATCCCCATCGTGCCGATCTCATCGAGGAACAGGGTGCCGCCGTTGGCGATCTCGAACAGCCCCTTCTTCGCCGCGATCGCGGAGGTGAACGCGCCCTTCACGTGGCCGAATAGCGTGGACTCGAGCAGGTCCGACGGCACCGCTCCCGTGTTGACCGGCACAAACGGCTTGTCCCTGCGCGGGGAGTTGGCGTGCAGGGCCTTCGCGATCAGCTCCTTGCCCGTGCCGCTCTCCCCCTGGATGAGCACCGTCGAACGGCTGGGCGCAACCTGCGCCACGAGGTCCAGCAGGCGCAGCATGGGCTCGCTCTTGCCGACGATGTTCTCGAAGTTGTAGCGCTGCTTCAGGGTCCGCTTGAGCTGGACGTTCTCTTCTTCCGCCCTCCGGCGGCCCACAGCGGCGCGTATGTCGGCCAGAAGCTTCTCGTTGTCCCACGGCTTCTGGACGAAGTTTTCTGCGCCCGCGCGAATCGCCTCCACCACGTTCGACACCGTGCCGTACGCGGTGATCATGATCACCGGAAGGCCCGGCTGCGCCTCCAGGATCCGCGGCAGCAGCTCGAGCCCGCTCTCCCCCGGCAGCGCCAGATCCAGCAGAAGCAGATCGAACGTAGCCTGCGCCAGACGCTCCATGCCGGAGGCGCCGTCGACCGCGAGGGTGACCTGAAAGCCTTCCATCGAAAGCAGCGTCTCGAGCGAGTCGCGGATGGCGTTCTCGTCGTCGATGATCAGGATGTGCGCCGGCCCCGCAATGCGTGGCTCTCTTCGCGCCGCACGCGTCGTCGCCTCCTCCGGCCGGTCTGCAGACGTCCGTTGCGCAACTGGAGCTTCAGGCATGTACTGTGCTCCTCGCTTCATCGTGTGCCCGCTCGGGCAGGGTCCTGTGGGCGGGCACGGGGAACTGCAGCCGGAAGATCGTGCCCGCGCCCACCTGGCTCTCCGCCTGCATCTTGCCGCCGTGCTCCTGGATGATGCCGTACGAGACCGCCAGGCCCAGCCCGGTGCCCTTGTGCTGGCCCTTCGCCGGCTGCGTCTTGGTGGTGAAGAACGGGTCGTAGATGCGGTGCAGATGCTCCGGCTCGATGCCCGCGCCGAAGTCCTGAATCTGCACGAGCACGTGGTCGCCGCCGTCTTCGGTCCAGATCCGGACGTGCGCGTCCGGTGCGCCGTGCATCGCGTCGCGCGCATTCAGCAGAAGATTCAACACCACCTGCTGCAGCTTGCCTTCGTTGCCCAGGATGCGCGGCAGCGTCCGGTTCAGCTCCGTCTCCACCCGGATGCCCGCCGTCTTGAACTGATGTTCGAGCAGCGTCAGCGTGTCCAGCAGAAGCCGGTTCAGGTCCACCGACGCGAACTCCGTGCCGCCCGTCCGGGAGAAGTTCAGCAGCCCGTTCACAATCTCCGACGCGCGAAACGTCTGCTGCGTAATCTTCTCGAGGATGGGACGGATGCGCGCGTCCTGCTCGGTCTCCGCGGCCTCCTCCCGGCGCATGTACTTGGCCAGCATCTGCGTGTAGCTGGAGATGACGGCCAGCGGCGTGTTCACCTCGTGCGCCACGCCGGCCGCCAGCAGCCCGATCGAGGAGAGCTTCTCCGCCTGCGTAAGCTGCGCCTCGAGCTCGATCCTGTCCGTGATGTCGTCCACCAGCACGATCCTGCCGACCACCGCCAGGTCGCGTGTAAGCAGCGGGGCGATCGCCAGGTTCGCCACACGCGTCTGGCCCGTCGGCAGCGTCAGGCGGAACTTGTACAGGGTGTGCGTGCCGGGCTCATGGCGCACCGCATCGAAGCGCTCCAGGAACTCGGGCGGAAAGATCGCGCTCAGCGGCTGGCGCAGCGCTTCGGCGCGCGGCTTCGCGTACATCACCTCCATCTCCGCGTTCCAGCTCTCGATCCGGTCCTCCAGATCGACCGCGAAGATGCCGATGTGGATCGACTCCACGATGTTCTCGTGGAACTCCTTCAGCCGCTCGAACTCCGAGATCTTCTGCTCCAGCCGCTGGTAGAGCTGCGCATTCTGGATCGCGATGCCGATGTAGCCCGCCAGCGACTCCAGCACCTCCATGTCCTCGCTCGACAGAAAGTCGCCCGAGGCCGTGCGCCCCAGGCCGATCACCGCCACCGTCCGCAGCCCGCCGCCGTCCCGGCTCGCCACCCGGCACGGCAGGTAGTAGTTCAGGTCCAGCTGCGCCGCGGTGCGCTGCTGCGCCGGCGGAAGCCGCAGCACACCCTGCGGGTTCTCGAGGAAGATATGCGCGTTGGCATCGTGCCGGTCGAAGTCCAGAAAGCGCAGGTCCAGGGTGCGGATCTCGTCCGCGCTCAGCGTCGAGATGCCGTGAGCCCCCGCGATCTCGAACCGGCGCCCCTGCGCCCAGTCCCTCGGCTCCGCCGTCTCCGTCGCGAAGAAGACCACCACGCGCGTCACCAGCAGCGTCTTCGGCAGCCGGTCGACGATCGATTCCACCAGCGCCCGAAGATCGGTCTGCGACGAGAGGCTCCGCCCGAAGTCGATCAGCGTCTCCCGGTAGTCGAAGTTCTTCTTGTCGAAGATGCGGTCCACCCGCGCCTGGATCATCCGCTTCAGCGGATCGAAGACCAGCCCCGTGATCATGATCCCCGCCAGCAGGCCCCAGACGCCAAGCCGCGGAATCCGCGTGTGCACCGTCTCCGCCGAGACCGCCACCGCCGCGAAGTACAGCCCCAGCAGCGCCGCCGTCGCCAGCGAGTAGGTCACGCCGCGCTTGAAGATCAGGTCCACATCCATCAACCGGTAGCGGATGATCGCCCACGAAAACGTAAGCGGCAGCAGCACAAGCGACAGCAGCGCGATCTGGCTCAACAGCCCCGGCACCGCGAAGTCGCTCAGGTACGGGATCACGTACAGCACCGTGAACGGGCCCACCGCGCACAGCGTGCCGCGGGTCAGCCACTTCAGCTGCTGGCGAACCAGCGGCGAGGTCGCCCGGCTGTACCGCGCATGGAACACCACCGCGGCGATCACGTAATACAGCGCAAGGTAGCCTTCGCCGATCTGGTCCAGCCGGTGGCTCAGCAGCTCCGTCGCGGACCAGAACAGCACGGCCCATACCTGCAGCCCCACCAGCAGCGCACCCGGTGCGTAGAGCACCCCGGCCAGGATCCGCGCCCCGCGCGCCTGCGGCTCCGGCGTCCGCTCGCCAGACTCCGTATGGTCCGAGAAGCTGATCGCGAAATGGAGAAACAGCGCGGGCTGCAGCGCCGTCGCCAGCAGGTTGCCCCAGAAGATCACCTGGTCGAACGCACCCTGCGCGCCCGTGAACTTGAACCCGTACAGCACAAACGACACCAGGCAGAACACGTAGAAATGCGTCGCCTTCGGAGCCGTCCAGCGCCGGAACAGAACGTACAGTCCGATCGTCAGGTACACCAGCGCGATCAGCCGCGACCCCTCGGCCATCGCGCGGTCCGCCGGCTCCAGGATCACCTGGACCGGAAACCGGGCCCCCTCGGCGGACCCATGGTGTCCCGGCAGCGGCCGCAGAATCGTGTACGTCGCGGTCGAAAACGTGCCGAGCCGGAACATCTCCCGCTCCAGCTGAGCCACCCGCGCCGTGCCGCGGTCGTCCACCGCCTGCAGCACGTCGCCCGTCCGTATGCCCGCCCGGGCCCCCGGAGAGCCGTCCGGCACACGCTCCGCGCGCAGCCCTCCGCCTTGCGCCTCCACCCACCACACGCCGTCCGTGGGGGAGTCGAACCGCGTCTCCTGCCACAGATTGAACCCCGCCAGGACGCAGGCCGCCAGCGTCGCAACGGCAAGCGCAACGGCGAGAATTCGCGTCTGGAAGACGTCCTTCATTGGGACCGGCACTGCCTCATTGGGACCACACCGGCCGGAGAGACTCTCCCCAGCCTGGCTGCATTCGTATTAGTTTGCACATTGGATGCCAAACGCCGAGACGCGAATCGCAGCAAAACAACAGCGTCCATCCTCTACGCACTATGGATAATCATAGAACGTTCCCTTAATTGGAGAGTAAATGGTTCGTGAACTTGAGCTTACGCAACCTATACGCGAACTCCGCCCGGACGGTTCCCGCCGCATCCCCCCTAACCACAATTTTCCTTGGCAGGCTGCCGTCCCTCGCGTATAAAGCAGAGACCCCGGAATGCCGCAGATCCAATCCGTCCTTCCTCGTAGACCTTGAGTTGCAAGCAGGGAGTTCGATGTTCAGCCCGACGTTGCACCGCCCGCGCCCGTGCAGGAGCTCCGCCCGTCCAGCAGGCCCCGCCGTCCTGGGTCCGCTTCCCCTCGCGCTCGCGCTTGCGCTTGGCTCCGCCCTGTGCCCACACGCCGTCGCCTCCCGGCAGGACTCCATTCCCGAGTGGGTGCAGACCGCCGCCGCGCAGATCTTCCCCGCCTATCCGCCCGACACACCCGCCGTCGTCCTGCTCGACCAGACCACCTACAGCGTGGCGCCCGACGGCCGCGCCGTCGAACACGTCCGCCACGTCGCGAAGATCCTCCGCCCCCAGGGACGCGACCAGGCCACCATCCACCTCGGCTACGACAAAGACACCAAGATCCTCTCCTTCAAGGTCTGGAGTATAGGCGCCGACGGCCACCCCTACGCCATGCAGGACAAGGACTTCCTCGACTACGGAGCCGGGGGGGACGGCGTCGCCTTCAACGACGAGCGCTTCCGCGTCGCGCGCGCGCCGGGCGCAGACCCCGGCGCCGTCATCGCCTACGAGTACGAGCAGCGCAGCCGGCCCTTCGTCACCGAAAAGACCTGGTTCTTTCAGGAAGACATCCCCCACCGCGCCCAGACCTTCACCCTCGAGCTTCCACCCGGCTTTACCTACAGCACCACCTGGTCGCACCACGCCCCCATGCAGGCCGCCGATCTCGAAGCCAGCCGCTGGCGGTGGGAGATCGACGACGTCCCGGGCATCGACCTCGAGCACGTTCCGTTGTCGCCCTCCCCGCTCTCGCTCGCCGCGCGCATGACCGTGCACTACGCCGGGCCCGGGGTCGCGGCGAGCACAGGAAGCAGCTGGAAGCAGATCGGCGAATGGTACGCCGGCATCTCCCAGGACCGCCTCGCCGCCACGCCGGACATCGCCGCGCGCGCCCAGGCGCTCACCGCCGGAAAGACCGACTTCTTCGACAAGGCCGAAGCCATCGGCGAGTTCGTCCAGAAGCAGGTGCGCTACTTCGCCGTGGAGGTCGGTATCGGAGGCTATCAGCCCCACCCCGCCGCGGACATCTTCCACCACATGTACGGCGACTGCAAAGACAAGGCCACCCTGGTCTCCGCCATGCTCTCCTCGGTCGGCATTCACTCCGCCCTCATGATGGTCGACTCCAGCCGCGGCGTCGTCGACCCCGGCGCACCCTCCCTCGTCGGCAATCACATGATCGCCGCCATCGAGATCCCCGCCGGCTACCAGTCGCCCAGGCTGCACAGCGTCGTCACCGCCGGCTCCGGCAGGCGCTACCTCATCTTCGATCCCACCTGGGACAAGACCCCCTTCGGCCAGCTCGAGCACAATCTGCAGGGAGGCTACGGCATCCTGATGGAAGGCCCCACCAGCGAAGCGCTGGCCCTGCCCGTGCTCGACCCCGCACTCGATACCATCCGCCGCACGGCCTCCTTCCGGCTCGGCGCCGACGGCCTGCTGCACGGCGACGTCACGGAGAAGCGCTTCGGAGACGTCGCCGAAGGCCGCCGCACGATCTACACCCAGGAGGACGCGAAGCAGCAGCGCGACTTCCTCGATCACTCGCTCGAGCATGACTTCACCAGCTTCAAGGTGAGCAACGTCAAGGTCGAAAACGCCGCCTCCCTCAACCAGGACTTCACCCTCACCTATTCGCTCGACGCCGAGCGCTACGCCCGCTCCATGGGGTCTCTGCTGATGGTCCGCCCCCGCGTGCTCGGCACCCTCGCCCCCCAGACGGACCTCAAAAAGCGCACCGTCCCCATCAACCTCGACAAGACCTTCCAGGCCACCGACGACTACACCATCGAGCTGCCCGAGGGCTTCGCCGTCGATGAACTCCCCCAGGCCGTCAAGCTGGACGTAGGCTTCGCCGCCTACCAGAGTTCGGCGGAGGTCAAAGGCCGCATCCTGCACTACACCCGCACCTACACCGTTCGCGAGGTTCTGCTTCCCGCCTCGCGGTACGGCGAACTCCAGAAGCTTTCGAGCACGATCGCGGCCGACGAAGAGAGCCACGCCGTGCTCAAGAAGCAGTAACCACCACCTTCCGCCCCGCGGCCGGCCACGCCGCTCGGCGGCTTGTATCTGCCAAGGACCCCCGCCATGAGCCACAGCCTTCGCCGCGCCTTCGCCCTCTCTCTCCTCGCCTCCACCGCCTTCGCCGCCCGCGGCTTCGCTCAGTGGACCACGCCCACCCCCGAAGAGCTCTCCATGACCGCGCAGGCCGAGGTGCCCGGAGCCCCCGCCGTCTTTCTCTTCCGCGAAGAGATCACCGACGACGCGCTGCACGTCTGGGTCAAGTACGCCCGCATCAAGGTGCTCACCGAGAGCGGCAAGGAGCACGCCAACGTCGAGCTGCAACAGTACAGCAGCGAAGAAAACGGCGGCTACACCGTCGGCGATATCCAGGGCCGCACCATCCACCCCGACGGCACCGTCATCCCGTTTACCGGCAAGCCCATGGTGAAGCTCGTCGAGAAGGCCCGCGGGTTCAAGGTGCAGGCCAAGGTCTTTACCCTGCCAGACGTCGAGGTCGGCAGCATCCTCGAATACCGCTACACGCTTCGCTACGACGACAACCGCTTCCTGGCGCCCTCCTGGTTCATCCAATCCGACCTCTTCACCCGCAAGGCGCACTACCTCTGGCAGCCCACCGACAAGCCCCTGATCACAAAGAACGAGCGCGGCGAACAGTTGACCAGCCGCATCGCCTGGACGCCCCTCCTCCCCCCGGGAGCCGAGGTGACGCAGACCCAGGCCCCCAGCACCTCCCTCGCCAACGGCCGCCTCAAGCTGGAACTCAACGTCCACGACATCCCGCCCCGGCCCGAGGAGGAGTACATGCCGCCCATCGGCAGCCTCAGCTACCGCGTGCTCTTCTACTACTCGCCCTACAGCACCGTCGCGGAGTACTGGAAGAACGAGGGCAAGGCCTGGGCCAAGATGCAGGACCGCTTCATCGGTCCCGGAACCAAGGTCAAGGCCGCCGCCGCTCAGATCCTCACCCCGGCCGAGACCACCGACGAGGCCAGGCTGCGCAAGCTCTACGCCGCCGTCATGGACCTCGAGAACACCGCCTTCACCCGCAGCCGCTCCGCCTCCGAGGAGCACTCCCAGGGCCTCTCCCCCGCCAGGTCCACCGACGACGTCTGGGAGCGCAAGCGCGGCTCCGACGACCAGATCGCCGACCTCTTCATCGCCTTGGCCCGTGCCGCCGGCTACAAGGCCCACGCCATGCTCCTCAGCAATCGCGACACAGGCTTCTTCCTGCCCAACTACCTCAGCTTTTCCCAGCTCCAGGACGTCATCGCCGTCGTCGAGGTCGGCGGCAAGGATCTGTACTTCGACCCCGGCCAGCGCTTCTGCCCGTACGGCCACCTGGTGTGGAAGCACAGCCTCACCCAGGGCATTCGCCAGTCCGACAGCGGCGCCGCCATCGCCGACACCCCCGCGGAGCCATACACCGCCTCCAAGATCCAGCGCACCGCCAACCTCACCCTCAACGACCACGGCGAGGCCACCGGCACCGTCAAGTTGACGTACACCGGGGCCCCTGCCGTCGAGTGGAGGCAGAAGTCGCTCCGCGGCGACGACACCAGCCTCCGCCGCGAACTCCGCACCACCGCCGAAGAGCTCCTGCCCCACGGCATGGACGTCCAGGTCGGCGCCATCAGCAACCTCACCGAGTATGAGAATCCCCTCGTCGTCGCCTTCGAGGTCAAAGGCGCCATCGGCTCAGGCACCGGCAAGCGCCTGCTCCTGCCCGCCGACATCTTCGAGTCCAACGCGCGCATCACCTTCCCCCACGAGAAGCGCGAGCTCGCCGTCTACTTCCCCTACCCCTACATCCTGCAGGACGCCTCCCGCATCACCTTCCCCGCAGCCTTCGCGATGGAGTCTGTGCCCGCCGCCGAGTCCGTGCCCTTCCAGAAGTTCGCCGCCTACCAGTTCCGCACCGAGTCCACCCCCACCAGCATCACCGTGCGACGCGACTTCGAACTCGGCAACGTCCTGTTTACCTCCGCCGAATACCCCGCTCTCCGCGCCTTCTACACCAGGATGGAGACCAAGAACCAGGAGCCCTTCGTGCTGAAGGTCGCCGCACCCGCCGCCGGAGCAGGCAACTAAGCCCCGCCTCCCGGCACCCGCCCCGCCTCCCGCCCACCACCCGCCGAGCCTCCCGGCAGAGCTTCGCTCACCGCAGCCGGCACACCTTAGCCCCCGCCGTGCGGAACGGGCACTCGAGCTCCGTCGCCGCGGAGCCGGCGAGCACCACCCACGAGACCCCCAGCGGCCCGAGCGCACGCCGCCGCGCCGCGTCGTCCTCCCCCGACAAGCCCCGCTGCGCCGCCTGGCCCCGAACCCACGCACCCGTAAGCTCCGGCGCAATCGCCGCCTCGCCGCCATCCTTCGAGCGGTCCGGCAGAGCGCTCCGCTCGGCGATCGCCCGGAAGCACTGCGCGTCCTCCCCCGGCAGCTCGATGTACTCCGGGTCCAGCGCAAACAGAGCGTCCTTCGGCGCGTGGTCGCGGATCCACTCGAACACCTGCACCCACTCGTTGGTCGACCGCGCCCGCCCCGGCAGCTCCACATGCTGCGTGTGCGTGTAGGCTCCGCGCTCGGCCGCGTACAACGGTGCGCCCAGCAGCACCCCCGCCGCCACCCAGCGCCAACGCACACCCCCTAGAACACGTTCGCCCAACCCGCCGCCAAGCAGCAGAATCATCGCCACGTACGGAAACTGCAGCGCCCGCATCGGCTGCAGCCTGGCTACAAGATGGGTCGCCCCGTCCGGCCTCGCGAAGCCGAGTGCGACCGACA
>JALYIA010000097.1 GCA_030776065.1 Acidobacteriota bacterium | reverse complement strand
AGCCTGGACTGCGACACCGGGATGGCGAGCCCGAGCAGGATCAGCAGCACGGCGGCGATCCCGCTGCCCCGCCGCGCGGGCCAGCGCCCCAGCGCCCATCCGGCGATGGCCAGCATCAGGAAGCAGGCGAGCAGCAGCGCCATCTCGTTCACGCCGAGCTCTGCCGGATAGAGCTGCCCGTACACCCAGGCGAGCCAGATGGCGGTGCCGAACAGCGGCACGGCGGTGAACTGCTTCAGGGTCTCCATCCACGCGCCGGGACGAGGCAGGAGGCGCACCCACTCCGGCCTCCAGCTGAGCAGCAGGTAGGGGGCGGCGAGCCCGAGCCCGAGAGCGGTGAAGACGGCAAAGGTGACTGCCGCCGTCTGCGCCAGGGCGAAACCGACCGCCGCGCCCATCAGCGGAGCGGTGCACGGCGTGGCCACCACCGTAGCCAGCACGCCGGTAAAGAAGCTGCCCGCATAGCCTTCCTTCTGCGCCAGCCCGCCGCCCGCGGAGGTGAACGAGAGGCCGAGCTCGAACTGCCCGGCGAGCGAGAGGGCGAAGAAGAACAGGAAGCTTGCCAGCACCGCCAGAAACACGGGCGACTGAAGCTGGAAGCCCCACCCGGCGCGGTGTCCGGTCGAGCGCAGGATCAGCAGCACGGCGACGATGGTCCAGAACGAGACGAGGATGCCCGCGGCGTAGACCGCTCCATGCCGCAGCGAGGTGCGTCGCGCGGAGGCGCCCGCTCCCGCGTTCTGCACCAGCGCGAGCCCTTTGAGAAACAGCACGGGGAAGACGCACGGCATGAGGTTCAGGATGATGCCGCCGGCGAAGGCCAGGCCGATCGCGCCCAGTGCGGTGACACTGCCTGCGCCCGGGGCTCCGTCGTCGTCGCTCACGTCGCCCGGCACAACGGGCGCGGACACGTCGAAGGCCTTGGTGTCGGAGAGCCGGAGGACGCCGTGGAGTGTCTTCGGCAGATGGGCAAGGTCAGGCGAGCGGGGCACCCAGACCCGGACACCGTCGGGGAGAGAGCGGATGCCCTGGTCCGGCGCATTCTGTATCACGTCGGTGCTCGCCTGGGCGGGATAGGGGTAGAACTCGCCGTCGGTCTCGCGGACGCCGTCGTGCAGCGTCAAGACGAACTCCTTCGCACCGCCCAGAATGCTGAAGCTCGCGCCCGGAGGCAGCGGGCCGGGGATCTGCGTCATGGCCTGGCCGAGAGCGCCCAGCCTGGGCTCGGCCGAGATGGGCGGCGCATCCGGCTGCACGGTGAGATCCAGCCCCAGGTGGGCCTTGCCGGGCACACAGACCTGCGCGCAGACCAGCCACGAGACCCGTGCATCGAGGTGCACGGTGCCGGGCTTCGCTCCCGCGGGCGCCTTTACCTCGACGGGAAACGCGACGGTATCCTCGTACCCGAAGTCCATCAACGGACCGAGCGGAAGGCGCATGGGGATGGGGAACTGCATGGGCCCGGCAGAGAAGCCGTCGGGCAGCGTCCAGGTGATCTTCGGCGGCTCCCCGGAATCCCCGGGGTTCAGCCAGTAGACGTGCCACTTGTCCTCCATGGAGAGGACGAGGCCGACCTCCTGGGCGCCGCCGGGCGCGATGGCCGGGCCGAGCGGAACGAGCTCCGCGGTAAGGTGCGGCGCCTTCACCGGACCGGATCGGCCATCGCCCACCGTAGTGGTCTGGGCGAGGCCGCGCGACTGGCCGGCCAGCCCGCAGAGGACGAGCACCAGCGTCAGGCCGAGAGACCGGAGGCGCGCAGACGTCATCATCGTTCGAACCGCCACATCGTGCATTTTATCCGCTGGAGGTGCAAGGCTTAGCCTTTGGGCGTTGGTCTGGCCGCCGTTCTGGGTGGCGTCCGGAGCATTCCGTGCTCCACCATGATGCGCCGGTTCATCACCACGCGGATGCCGCCGCGCTCGGCGCGTTGGGCAGCATCAAGGTTAACGATGCCCTGCTGCACCCACAAGGCGGTTAGCCCAAGCTGCAGCATCTCGTCCACGATCGCGGGAATGGCGTTCGGCAGGCGGAAGACGTTGACCAGGTCGGGCCTTGGGGTCGCCTGGCCCAGGGACGCATAGCTTCGTTCGCCCAGCACCGTAGCGCCGTCCAGGGTGGGATTCACGGGCACGATCCTGTACCCGGCGCGCTGCATGTACCGGGAGACGTAGTGGCTGGGCTTTGCCGGATCGGAGGACAGCCCCACAACCGCGATCACCCTCGCGTCCAGCATGGCTTGGACGACCTCGGGCTCATTGATGGGGTACATCCCCGGTGCGCTCGTCTGGTTCGCGACGTGGTGCGAGGGCTGTTTCGGCGCGGGCGTGCCAACAGTCCAGAAGACGCCGGAGGACGACGATCTCGCCCACGTGGTAGGCGGTGTGGTCGGCGATCAGGAGCGCCTCTCGGAGCAGGTTCTGCCCTGTGCCCCAGCGGAAGGGCTTTGCGAGATCGGCCTCCGGGCGGAGGATCAGCCGTTTGAAGGCATCGCGGTCGGCGAGCACCGCCGCGACGGAGCGGTCCCACGCATGCGGGCCGGCAGCTGCCTCGCCGGGCCAGTACTCCTCGGGCCACTTCAGCGCGTGGTAGCCGCCGGTCGGAGGGGCCGAGAAGTCCAGGATGTCCCGCTGCGTGATGCGGATGTGCTCGAGGATCTGCCAGGCGGAGTAGGGGAGACCCTCGGGCACGACGCCGCGCTTGGCCTCGGGGAGATCGGCCAGCGCAGCCTCGAAGGTCGCGTGGGCCTGCCCGCCGTCGAGCAGAGCGACGAGCTGCGTGCGTACCTCTTGATCGAGCGCGCTCACGCCCGGGGAGCCTGCCTTCATGCTGCACCTCAGTTCCACTTCGTTGGATGCACCGGGCGGAGTTCCGTATCGCGAGCGTCGGCGATCGGGGCTGGATCGCGTCGCCGTGCCCGAGGGCGGTTTGCCAGGCGGTTTTTGCCAGGCGTTCCTGCTCGGCGTTGTCGCTCGGGTGTAGCATGCCCGGCGGGGCATGCTACACGTCGTCGTCGGCGACGGGCACGGGCACACCGCCTTCGCGGCGCATGCGCAAGAATCCGCGGATGAAGGGCTCGAGCCAGCCGTCGAGCACCTTGTCCACGTCGCCCACCTCGACCCGCGTGCGGAGATCCTTCGCCATGCGATAGGGCTGCAGGACGTAGCTGCGGATCTGCGAGCCAAAGCCGATCTCCAGCTTGGAATCCTCGATCTTGCGCGTGGCGGCCTTCTTCTTGTCGAGCTCGTACTCGTAGAGCTTGGAGCGCATCATCTTCATCGCGCGCTCCTTGTTCTTGTGCTGCGAGCGCTCGTTCTGGCAGCCCGTCACGAGCCCGGTGGGAAGGTGTGTGATCCGCACCGCGGAGTCGGTGGTGTTGACGTGCTGGCCCCCCTTGCCGCCGGAGCGGTAGGTGTCGATGCGCAGGTCCTCCGGCTTGATGTCGATGGTGATGGTCTCGTCGATCTCGGGGCTGACAAAGACGCTGGCAAAGCTGGTATGCCGCCGCTTGGCGGAATCGAACGGCGAGATGCGCACCAGGCGGTGCACGCCGGTCTCTCCCGTGAGCATGCCGAACGCGAACTCGCCTGAGACGGTGAAGGTGGCCGATTTGATGCCGGCCTCGTCGCCGTCCTGGATCTCGTTAATCTCGGTCTTGAAGCCTTCGCGCTCGGCCCAGCGCAGATACATGCGCATCAGCATCTCGGCCCAGTCCTGACTCTCCGTGCCGCCGGCGCCGGGATGCACCGTGACGATCGCGTTCATCGGATCCATCTCGCCGGACAGCATCGTCTTCGATTCCAGCTTCTCGGCGAAGTCCTCGAGCGCCGGGATCTCGCGTGCCAGATCCGGCTCGGTCGCCTCGCCTTCGCGTGCGAGTTCGAAGTAGGCGTCGATGTCCTCGGTGCGGCGCTGCAGCTCGCCCTCATCGGCCAGCAGAGCCTCCAGCCGCTTGCGCTCCCGCATCAGCGGCTGGGACCGCGCAGCATCCGCCCACACACTGGGGTCGGAGATCTTCTCTTCGATCCCACCCAGCTCACGCCTCAGCCGGGCTGCGTCAAAGATACTCCCGCAGCCCGCGAACCCGTTCGCGAACCGGGGAGTAACGAAACTCCAATTCATCTAACATCCCACCAGTTTACGGCAAGCGAGGTGCCGAGTTCGCCGCTGCGTGCTGTCGTTGCTCAGCCGCTCGGGAACCTGTGCCGCGCAAGGGCATATGCGCGGGAGGGCGCTACGGCGTCCCCATTCGGTACATCAGCAGCCCCATCCGCTTGGCCTGCTTTGGGATCGAGTCCAGGACGACCGTCTCGCAGAGTGCGCCCCGCAGCCGCACGCGGCCGGCGCGCTTGCCCCACCGGCCCACCCCGTTTACCTTCGAGCAAGAGCGTCTTTGCTTGCCCGGAGGCAGCATGTCAGCCGCCATCTATGAGATTCCCGTCCAGACCATCAGCGGCGCCACAACCACGCTCGCGGCCTACCGCGGCAAGGTGTTGCTGATCGTCAACGTCGCCTCGAAGTGCGGACTTACGCCGCAGTACGATGCGCTCGAAAAGCTCTTCAGCCGCTTCAAGGAGAGCGGCTTCGTCGTGCTCGGCTTCCCCGCCAACGACTTCGCCGGCCAGGAGCCCGGCTCGAACGAAGAGATCGCCACGTTCTGCAAGGCCACCTTCGCGGTCGACTTTCCTATCTTCGCGAAGATCGCGGTGACCGGGCAGGCGACCCATCCGCTCTACCAGGAGCTGATTCGCGAGTTCCCCGGAACGGCGGGCGAAAGCCGCGAAGAGTTTCGCCGGCGCCTCTCTGGATTTCTCAGCCAGTCCGGGTCGACGACGAACCCGGACCCCGGCATCCTGTGGAACTTCGAGAAGTTTCTTGTCGGCCGGGATGGCCGGGTTCTCGCCCGGTTCTCGCCCGAGATCACCCCGGACGACCCGCAGGTGACCACGCTGATCGAAAAGGCTCTCGCAGAGCGTTAGCGTGAACGGCTGCAGGAGTGAATCGCGCGCCCCCGAGGCTGCCCCGGAGAGGTCTCCCCCGGATGCCGAAACCAGACTGCAGGGTGTGGGTTCGATGTTGTAAGCTACCGGTGAATTTCGGACGGCGGGCTTTCCCTGAGACCGAAGCGGGTCCAGGGCCGCGCACACCGCCGCCGAGGCTGCACGTTGCTGGCTGAATGTAGCTGGCTGAAATGGCTGAATGGCTGAAACATCTGGGCCGGTCTTCCCGGCCGGATCGTAACTCCACCGCACGCGAGGACGATGTGGCGAATGCGCCCAACCCGCCGGCCGGCTACCTGGCTCTGACGCTCCACGCACACCTGCCGTGGGTGGTGAACCACGGCACGTGGCCGCATGGGATGGAGTGGCTGCACGAGGCAGCGGCCGAGACGTACCTGCCCCTGTTGCGCCTGCTGGGCAATCTGGAGCGGGACGGCATCCCGGCGAATCTGAACATCAACCTCTCCCCCATTCTTCTGGAGCAGCTCTCGCATCCGGCGTTTCTCGCGGAGTTTCCCAAGTACGTTACGCGCAAGATCGTAGCTGCCCGCGAGGACGAGGCCTTCTTTATCCAGGCAGGCGAGAACCACCTGGCCGAGACGGCACGTTTCTGGCACAGGTTCTTCGTCACGGCGCTGGACGATTTCAACGCGCTCGGCGGGCAGATCGTCGAAGGCTTCCGGCGCTTCCAGGCGACGGGGGCGATCGAGATCCTGACCTGCGCGGCGACCCACAGCTACATGCCGCTGCTCGGCACGGATGAGAGCGTGCGGGCTCAGGTGCGCATGGCTGTGGCCACGCACACGCGTCACCTGGGACAGGCGCCAAGAGGCATCTGGGTGCCGGAGTGCGGGTACAGGCCGGCGGGCTACTGGGAGCAGCCGGTCCCGGATGCCGGCGGCTCCGCGCCACCGATGGGGTTCGACCGGCTCGGCCTGGAACAGGCGCTGGCCGAGAGCGGGCTCGAGTACTTCTTCGTGGACACGCACCTGGTGGAGGAGTCGCCGCGGGTCCACTCGCCGTATGCGCCGCCGCGTCTCGCGGTCGTAGGGGCCGCTGCGGCCGTGCCCATCGCGAACGCGCGCAGTCTGTATCACGCGTGGACCGTCGACGGCCCTTCGGTGTCGCAGGTCAGCATCTTCCCGCGCGACCCCCGCACCGGGCTCCAGGTCTGGTCGGGAGAGAGCGGATACCCGGGCGACCCCAACTACCTCGACTTCCACAAGAAGCGCTTTCCCGGCGGACATCGCTACTGGCAGGTCACAGGCCACGACGTCGACATGGCAGAGAAGCAGCTATACCGGCCCAACGACGCTGCGGACCGCGTGCGCGCTCACGCCGAGCACTTTGTGTCGCTGGTTCGGGAGGTGCTCGAGCCCAGCTCGATCTCCCAGCCCGGCGCGCCTCCGCCGGTGCTGGCGGCGCCGTTCGATGCGGAGCTCTTCGGCCACTGGTGGTTTGAGGGCCCACAGTGGCTGGAGGCCGTGTGCCGTCTGCTGCACGAGGAAGAGGCCGCGCCGGGAGAGGCCGCGCGCGTCAGCCTTATCCAGTGCTCAAGCTACCTGGACCGGTTTCCCAGGGCCGGCTCTCTCGCCATGGACGAGGGATCGTGGGGCGCGGAGGGCAAGCACCAGGTCTGGTTGAACCCCGAGACCTCCTGGACGTGGAGCCGCATCTACCCGGCCGAGCGTTTTGTGCGCGACCTGGCGACCGAAGGCCGCTGGACCGGCTCCGAGTTGGCCGGCCGCATCGTCCGTCAGCTTTGCCGCGAGCTGATGCTGCTCGAGTCCTCGGACTGGCAGTTCCTGATCACGACGGGCGCGGCGCGCGACTACGCGGAGTTGCGCTTCGGCACCCACCACGACCAGTTCGGCGAACTCCGCCGGATGTGGGAGACGCTGGCGAGCGATGGCCTACTCTCCCCAGCGGACCTGGAACGGCTCGCCGAGATCGAAGTGCGCGACGCGATCTTTCCGGAGCTCGACCCCGGACTGTGGGCGAGCGGAGCACGCGACACGCGCAGTGTGCCCTGCGCCTCCGATCCCGCATCGGCAGCCTCTGACCGCATCTCGGCCGACTGACCCTGCATCCCGCACGCCACCGCCGCGGGGCCGCGCGTCCGTGTGCCGCCGTGTGCGGCGCGCCGTCCGGAGGTGTTTCCCATGCTGCCACTGGGTAACCGGCCGCATCCCCCAAAGAGGGAATGCGCATGTCGGAAGTGCTATGTGCGAACGCAACAAGGGCAGACCAAGCTTGGTTCGTCGGGATTGACAGCCATTGTTTCCGGCACGCTGAAAACTGGGCCCTGGCACCATTGCACCGCCCCTGACACAGTCTGCAGACCGCACACGCACGTCGTTCAGGAGACCAACCATGCATCGCCGCACTCCTTTGCACACGGCCGTACATCCTTCGCACATTCCCCTCCTGGCGCTGGCATTCAGCGCCGCCATCGCGCTGCCCGCGTCGGTCCATGCAGCAATCCTCTGCGTGGACAAATCTGGCGCCGCAGGCTGCTACAGCACCATATCGAGCGCCATTGCGGCGTCTGCCCCAGGCGACACCGTCAAAGTCCACCCCGGCACCTACCACGAGGATGTCACCATCAACGCGCCGGTGTCGCTGGTCGGGCAGGGCCGCAACACCACCATCATCGATGCGACGGGGCTGGCCAACGGCATCCTCGTCACCGGGTTCGACAATCCATCGCTTGGCTTCGCGGGCGTCGACGAGGTGGTCATCAGCGGATTCACCGTACGCAATGCGAACTTCGAAGGCATTCTGGTCAGCAACGCCTCGCACGTCACCATCTTCCGCAACACCATCCTCAACAACGATCAGCTCGCGAGCTCTTCGTGCGCCGGACTGCCGGCCTTCGAGGCAACGGAGACGACGGACTGCGGCGGCGGCATCCACCTGATCGGCATCGTGCATTCAAGCGTGACGAAGAACGTTGTGCAGGGCAACGCCGGGGGCATCGTGCTCAGCGACGAGACCACCACCACGCATGACGACCTGGTGTCCGACAACCTGATTCGAAACAACGGCGCGACCGCGGGCGTCACGATTTCCTCCAACCCCGCATACTTTGCGCCCGATGAGCCCCACCAGAGCGGCAAGACCTACGCCTTCGGTGTCTATGACGTGCTGGTAGCCCACAACCTCTCCTCGGGAAACGCCGCGGGCGTGGCGATTCTCGCCCTTGGCGCGAGCAGCCGCACCTTCGCCAACCAGATCACGGGGAATCGTCTGACCGGCAACACGGGACCCGGGGTGATGATCCACACCGGACCCAACACCACGCTGCCCGGCGCCAAGAACCCCGACGCCAGCCGCAACACCATCGCCGGCAACTACATTGCCGACAATGGCGCGGACCCGGTCTACACCGCAGGCGCCACGACGTCTTCCGCAGCACCCGCGGGCCAGCTTCAAGTCGTCGGCATGGACCGGGTGTTCTTTGTCGCGACCGGACCCGCCGGCATCTCGGTCGGCGGCAGCAGCATCATCGTCGATACGCTGGTGACCAGCAACGTCATCGAGCGGGAGGACATCGACGTCGCGTTCTCGAACGCAGACCGTCTTGACCTTCACCTGAACGATCTGCTCGGCCGCAAGGTCGGGGTCGCCAACCTGAACTCCTCGGGCGCCGTGAACGCAACCGAAAACTACTGGGGATGCGACAAGGGTCCGGGCACGAGCGACTGTTCCTCCATCGCCGGAGGTGCAGCGGTCACCTATATCCCCTGGCTCGGACGGGCGGTCGATTCGAGCGAAGGCCGCTGCATGGACTCATTCTTCGATGTGCTTGAGGCGGAGGCCCGCGGCGACGACCAGGATCGTACCAGCCACAAGGACAACGACCGTTCCGAAGACCATGGGAGCAGCGGCGGCCGCGACTGACCTGCTGGCGGCGTCGGGAACGCCGGATTCAGCCCCGGGTGCCGGGGGGGGGGAGCCTCTTCCCTCCCCCCGGACCACGGGCGCTTCATCGCTCCTCCTCCGCGCCGGGTCCGCTGCCATGCAGGTAGACTCGTTGCCATGCGACCTGTGCTTCTCGCTCTCATGGTCTTCGCCGTCTCCTCTGCCGCGCTTGCCGCGGACGTGGTGGTGCGAGTCGACCCGGCGGCACCGCCAGCTACTCCCGGCAAGGCGGGCAGCGACTCCGCCACCGTCTTTCCGACGATCCAGAACGCGCTCGACCACCACCCGCTTGCCGGGGGCGACGGCCGCGTGCTTATCCAGATCGCCCCCGGCACCTACCACGAGCGCATCATCGTCACCCAGAACCACCCGCGCATCACGCTGCTCGGCATGGGCGCGCGCCCGGAAGACACCGTGATCACGAACAGCCTGAACGCGAAGACCGCCGGCGGCACCTTCTTTACCGAGACGGTCGAGATCAACGGCGCGGAGTTCGAGGCCGACAACCTGACCTTTGAGAACACCGCCGGCAACACGGGCCAGGCGGTGGCGGTGGCGAACCGCTCCGATCGCTCGGTCTTCAAGCGCTGCCGCTTTCTCGGCCACCAGGACACCCTGTTCGCGGACTTCGGCCGCCAATACTACGTCGACTCCTACATCGAGGGTGGCGTGGACTACATCTTCGGCAACGCTGCCGCGGTCTTCGAGCGCGACGAACTGCACTCGAACGGACCCGGCTTCATCACCGCCCAATCGCGCACGGCGCCGGGGCAGGCGACGGGATATGTGATCGTGAACTCGCGCGTGACCACGTCATTCGACAGCCCGGCTCCGTCCGCCGGCGCGCCCGGCTCGTCCTCCGCCCACGCGGCCCGCAACAGCATCGGACTGGGCCGTCCATGGCGTCCGTACGCCCGCACCGTCTTCCTCCGCACCGAACTCCCCGCCGAGATCGCGCCCGCCGGCTGGGACAACTGGGGCAATCCCGCCAATGAACGCACGGCCTACTACGCGGAGTCCGGTTCGAGTGGGCCCGGAGCCTCAGCCGCGGGACGTGTGGCGTGGGCACACTTGCTGACGGCAGAGGAGACGAAGCAATTCCTTCCCCAGACGTTTCTCGCCGGGCCGGACCACTGGGACGCGGCCGCGACGGCGGCCCGCATGCCGTGAGGCGTGTGCCTCGATTCTCCTGCGTCGCGACGGCGATTCGGGGACCCGCGCACCCAAGGAACAGAGCGCCGGTCGAAAAAATCCGTGGTGCCTGCGCTTCAGGACGTCTATCCTGCGGTCTACCGGGCTCGTACCTTCGTCGCGAAAGGAACTCCCTGGCATGACCAGCCTCAGCCGCCCGCTCCTCCTCGCATTCTGCTCGGTAGCGTGGGCGATCGGCGGGGTGGCGCTGCCGGTTGCGGCGCAGGCTCCAGTCGTATCCGACCCACCCCTGGCCCGTCCGGCAGCCGCGCCGCCGCAGACGCCGCTGCCGACCATTGCCTTCGACGTGATCTCGTTCCGCCGCACCAAGACGTATGGTCCGCAGCGGGTGGACATGCCGCCGGACAGCGACTATCTGCAGTATCACGGCCAGCCGCTGTCGCGGATCCTCTACTTCGCCTTCTACTACGCGGGAGACAAGCTGAGCGGAGAGCCCGAATGGGTGGATACCGAGCGGTATGACTTCCGGGCGAAGGTCGCGGGGGAAGACCTGGAAGCCTGGAAGGCGATGAGCGTGCAGTCGCGCCGCCTGATGGTCAAGCAGGTGCTGATCGACACCTGCCACCTCAAATTCCACCTGAACAGCCAGACGGAGCCGGCGTACGAACTGGTGGTGGGCCCAAACGGCCCCAAGCTCACCCCACACGTCGAGGGCGAGTCGAGGAAGTTTCCCGGGGCGGAGGTAGTCGGAACCGACACGCACTGGATCACCCCGGTCGAGGCTTACTTCCAACGCACGACGATGGCGCAGCTTGCCGCCGCGCTCACTGCGCACCATACCCTCGAACGGCCAGTCATCGACAAGACCAGCCTCACCGGCATGTACGACTTCACCCTGCCGGTACCCTACGGGCGGCTGCCGCCGGAGATGCTGGACCAGCTGGACCCTGGGTCGATCTTTGCCGCGATCCAGAAGCTCGGCCTCAAGCTGGTTCCCACGAAGGCGATCCTGCCCGGCATCGTAATCGACCACATCGACCGGCCGCCCGAGGACTGACGTCCCGCTAAACGATCCAGCCGCCGCCGACTACCTCGTCGCCCGCGTAGAACACCGCCGCCTGGCCCGGCGTAATCGCGCGCTGCGGCTCATCGAAGACCGCGCGCACCCGTCCCTCACCCGCGGCCCGCAGCTCCGCCCAGGCCGGCTCATGCCGATGACGGATCTTCACCTGCACCCGCATCCGCCCGCCTGCGAACTCCTCCGGGCCGCGCACCGAGATCCAGTTCAGGCGCTCCGCCACCAGCTCGCGCCCCATCAACTCCTCGTCCGTCCCCACGACCACACGGTGCGAGTCCGGATGGATCGCCAGCACATACTTCGGCGCGGTCTGCCCCGGGTTTGCGCCCGCGTCCTTCAGCGCTCCGCCGAGCCCCTTCCGCTGCCCCACCGTGAAGCCGTGGATGCCTCCGTGCCGCCCCACAACCTCGCCCCCCGCGGTCACGAGCTCCCCCGCAAGGTCGGGCATCGTCTCCCCCTGCTCGTCCAGGTACGCCCGCAGAAAGCCCGAGTAGCTTCCCCCGGGGATAAAGCAGATCTCCTGCGAATCGGGCTTCTGCGCCAGGGCGAGCCCCGCGTCCGCGGCCAGTCCCCGAACGGCGGGCTTCTCCATCTCGCCCAGGGGAAACAACGTGCGCGCAAGCTGCTCCTGCGTCAGTCCGAAGAGGAAGTAGGTCTGGTCCTTTGCCCGGTCTCTCGGACGCGAGAGCACCCACCGGCCACGCGCCTCTTCCCACCGGCTGTGCGCATAGTGGCCCGTCGCGATGCGCTCCGCGCCGATCCCCCGCGCCACCGTGAGCAGCGCGTCGAACTTCAGGTGGTTGTTGCAGAGGGTGCACGGAATCGGGGTGCGGCCGGCCAGGTACTCGTCCACGAACGGACGGACCACCTCGGCCTCGAACCGGGCCTCCTGGTTGACGACGTAGTACGGTATGCCGAGGTGCTCGGCGACGGCGCGGGCATCGTAGACATCATCGAGCGAACAGCAGCGGCCCTGCACCGGCTCCTCCGGCATTCCCTCTCGCCCAGCCAGGCGGCGCTGGTTCCACAGCTGCAGCGTCAGACCGACGATCGTGTGCCCCCGGGCGCGGAGCATCGCGGCGACTGCGGAAGAGTCCACGCCGCCCGACATCGCTACCGCTATGGTCTCGTTGGCAGGCATCTCGCGCTCCGCTGTCCTACTCTCTCGTCCTACTCTCTCGTCCCATTCTCTCAAACGGGCAGCCCACACATCCTGCCGGCCCCGTGTAGGCACACAGAGGGCACACAAAAAACATTCAACCAGATGGTTGACAGTGGTCCCTCGCGACCGTACTATTCAACCAGATGGTTGAATCACAATGGCAACTCGACTCCGTGTTTCATGCCCTGGCCGACGCCACCCGACGTGCGATCCTGCGCGACATCGCCGGAGCGGAGAAGACGGTGGGCGAGATTGCGAAGCCGTATCCCGTATCCCTTGCTGCTGTCTCCAAGCACCTGAAGGTGCTTGAGGCCGCCCAGTTGATTGAGCGGCAGCGCCGAGGCAGCTTTCAAGTTGTGCGCCTGAAACCCACCCCGCTGCAGGCCGCCGATGACTGGCTGGCCTACTACAAAGCCTTCTGGAACCGTCAGCTCGACCGTCTCCAGAGCCACTTGGAACCACAAGGAGAAGAAGAATGGCCACCGCAACCGCAACCCTCCCGCAAGCAGCGACGGAACAGTTGAAGCTGTCCGTCACGCGCACCATCCGCGCACCGCGCGCCCGCGTCTTCCGGGCCTGGACGGACCTTGCCGTACTGAGCCAGTGGTTTGGGCCGGAGGGCTTCCACGTCGCAGGGGTAGAGATCGACCTCCGCATCGGGGGTACCTACCGGATCGAGATGACGCAGGAGGCCGATCCCGAGAAGCGGTCCGTTGCGACGGGCGAGTATCGGCAGATCGTTCCCAACGAGCGGCTGCAGTTCACCTGGACGGGCTGCTGGCGCGCCGGCGAGACCTCTCTGGTCACCGTCACCTTCCGCGATGCCGATGCGACGCGCAACTCGACCGAGGTCACCATCCTGCATGAGCAGATCGCGGCCGCCGACTCCACCCTCGGGTACGAGCGCGGCTGGACGGGGAGCCTCAATAAGCTGGGTGCGCTGCTGGAGGCCCGCTAGGAGGCAGGTCGGTGAGCCCTGCGCCCACTCCCTTCCCCCGGGGACGGGAGTGGGGCTCTCCGCATGCTTCACAACGCGCCCCCGCCCTCCTACGGGTTTCGCCGCTCCAGGCCAGGACTACTGTAGCCCGGCTCGTTGTTTCCGGGGTACGTCATCACTCGGACCAGTATGGAGTTGGTCGTCTTGAAGCGGATGATGCTCTCCGACGGGATCTGTACCTGCTGTCCGCGGGTCATGCCCTGGGCACCGGCGCCCACTCCCGCTCCTGCCGCCGATCCGATGGCTGCGCCCTTGCCGCCGCCGAAGATGCCCCCCAGAATGGCCCCGACCGCAGCCCCGCCGCCGACCTTCTCCGCGGTATTCTTGCCCCGGCCCTCGCCCTGCTTGGTGAATGGCTCGGTCGAGACGTCCAGCCGCTCGCCCTTGCGGTTGATCGAGTTCAGCGAGATGGTGAGCAGCGAGCTGCCTTTGAAGTGGGCAGCGTCCTGAACCGCGTCCACATGGCCCGTCACCGGCGTGCCCTGCGCGAGCACGGTCACCCCGTCGATGATGATGTCCGTGGCCACCGCACCCACGAACTTGTCGCCCTGCTGGGTCGTCGCGCTATCCAGCGTCTGGGTGATTCGTATCGGAAGCGCCGTCCCAGCAGGAATGGTGATGGTGTGCGCGACCGGCTGCGGAGGAGGAGGCGGTGGGGGAGGCGCCTGCATCTGGCCAGACTGCTGCATGGGCGGCTGCGCGGGTGGCGTGCGGACGATGGGTGCAGGTTGCGGCTCCGGGTACCGCTCCGGCCGCGGGGAGGTGTTGCGGAGCACCGCTGCGCTGGGCTTGGGTGACGGCTGCGTACGGATCGGCTCCGGCGCCGGGGTGGGCACACTGGCGGAGGGAGGTGTGCTTGCGGCAGTCTGCACCGTCAGGTTGTTCACCACGGTCCGCACCCCGGCGATCTGCGCGGCGTCTCCACCGGCGATTCCCCGGGCAGTGTCGCTGGTCACAGTTCCGGTCAGCGTCGCTACGCCGGCCGCGACCGTCGCGCGCACGCTCTGCCCGGTCAGGTTCGGGTCGGAGGCCAGACGCCCCTGAACCTGGTAGGTCAGGGCCGTGTCATCCGGGGCAGGCGCGGCACTTCTGCATCCATTCAGCGTCAGCAAGGCTGCGGCGGAGAGCAACAGCGCAGCCGCGGAGAGGAGAACTCGGCCCGAAGCGGCAGGCATTCGATTGAGGCTCATCTGGTCTCTTCTTTCCCCCGGCGCTTGTGGCCCCGGGTCTGGGTCTCCGTCGGCGGAGTGGCCCTGACGGAGATCATACGGCCACCAGCCGGCCCGTGGAAGCGTGGGGCGTTCCCCCCTGAATCCGCCAGCCGGCTGCTTATTTGGACGAACGTCGACACACGGGGATGCGCCTCCACCGGTCGGCGCGCTCGGAAAATTCGCTCCGCATCTCCTCCCCCGGCGGGGCAGGCCTCCAGATTCGACCCCTGCTAAATGGCCTGCTGCGCAACCCCGCTCCCCCTCCACGGCATCCACCCACAGGGAACGTGTAGGCGCCAACCCAGCGACCACGTGCAGCGTGCACTGTAGAGGACAGACGGGTGTAACGGTGTTACATTCCATAATCATCCGCATCGGAAAGCGCATTCGCTTCCACCGGAGCCGAAGCTTATCAGACAGGAGAAGACAATGGCAGACAACGAAAGTGGAACTGGCGGGTTTGGGTGGTTTCTGGCGGGTCTAGGGATCGGTGCGCTGGTTGGCGTACTGTACGCGCCCAAGTCGGGCAGGGAGACGCGCGAGGACCTCGTGAACGGCGCAATGGAGGCCAAGGACAAGGCTGCTGAGCTTGTCGAACAAGGCCGCCAGAAGGCCAACGAGTACGTCGAACAGGGCAAGCAGGTTGCGTCCGAGTACGTCGAACAGGGCAAGCAGTATGTGGACCAGGGCCGCCAGAAGGCCGCCGAGTACGTCGAGCAGGGCAAGCAGAAGGCGGCGGAGTCGGTCGATCGCGGCCGCGAGTACTACGAGAAGGGCCGCAGCCAGTGGACCCAGTACGTGGAAAAGGGCAAGGGCGTGGTGCAGGAGCAGCAGGCCAAGGTCGGCGCCGCAGTGGACGCCGGAACCGAGGCCTACCAGAACACCAAGCTTGAGACTCCGGCCTAACCTCCGCACCAATCGCGGCGTCCGGGAATCCGTGACGCCGCGACAGGCTTTGGACTCACGGTCTACCGAAAAGCGCACAACAACTCCGCGCGCATCGTCTTGCGTGCCTTGAAGGATGGGTGTTTGCCATGGCTGCTCTGGCGATGTGGTTTCAGGATGCGTCGACGTCTTCCGGCGGCTTCTCTGCCTCGGGCGAGAAGTACATCGTGATCTTTCTCGGATTGATCGCGTTCTCCATGCTGGTACAGGCTTTCGTCTATATCGCGGCAGGCATTGTCGCGCTGAAGGCGATGAAGGCGGCCGACGGTGCGGTCAAGGACGTCAAGGACGCCATCGCAGAGGTGCGCCGCGACCTCAAGACCTCCACCGACGAGATCAAGGCCAAGGTCTACCCCGTCATCGAGAGCGTCACCCGCATCGGCGCCACCGCGCAAGGCATCCTCGAAGACGCGGCGCCCAAGCTCAAGACGGTGTCCGGCCACCTCGTCGACACCACCCGCATGATGCGCGACTCGGCCGAGCGCCTGCAGGGAACGGTGGGAGATGCCAACGACAAGACCAAGCGCCAGGTCGCGCGGGTCGACGGCATGGTCACAGCGGCGCTCGACACCACAGCCGAGATTGTCGCCACCATCGAGCATGGCATCAAGGTCCCCGCGCAGAAGATCGCCTCCACGGCCGTCCAGGTGCGTCAGATCACCGAGGGCGTGCTCGACCGAATCAAGGTGGTCGCCAGCGGCCTGCCGTTCATGCAGGGCAAGCGCGCGGCGTCCTCGCCCGGGTCCAGAACAGCGGCCGGAGCGTCAGCGCCACGTCCTGCGGGGTCCACCCCCGCCTCTGCGACAGGGCCCGTTCCGCTGATACGATAAGGTGTGACGCCGACTCTTCTCGCTCCGCCGATCCCAGACACTGCCGCTCCCGCCGAGGACGTCACGGGGGGCGCGCGCCCGGAGAGCCCCGGCCGTCCGAAGATCGGCTTCATCTCCCTCGGCTGTCCCAAGAACCTGGTCGACTCCGAAGTCATGATGGGCCTGCTCGACCGTGCCGGCGGTGAACTCACCGCCCACGCCGGTCAGGCCGACATCATCGTGGTCAACACCTGCAGCTTCATCGACGCCGCCAAGCAGGAGTCCGTCGATACCATCCTCGAGATGGTCGAGCACAAGCGTGAGCGCGGAGGCAAGGCCACACGCCTGATCGTCGCCGGGTGCCTGGTCGAGCGCTACAGGGAAGAGATCCGCAGAAACATCCCCGAGGTCGACGCCGTGGTGGGCACAGGCGAGCTCGAGTCGATCCTGGAAGCTGCCGGCCTCACCATGCCGGCCGCCCCTCCGCAGCAGGGGCCCTTCCACATTCTTGGCACCCGGTCCGCCTCTGCCGTCCACCAGCACAGCCTGCCGCTCGACTCCTCGCAGACGGCCCCGCAGCTTGCCCCTGCCTCCCGGCGAGAGGGCGATCGTCGCGAGCAGCAAGGCCGCTTTTCCCGCCAGGCATGGGACGGCGCGACCGCGACCCTGCCTGAGTACCTCTACTCCGATCTCACCCCACGCATCCTCGCCACTCCCAAAGCGTCGGCGTACATCAAGATCGCCGAGGGCTGCGACCACCCCTGCGGCTTCTGCATCATCCCCCAGCTTCGCGGCAAGTTCCGCTCCCGCCGCCTGGAGTCCATCGTGGCGGAAGCTGAGAATCTCATCGCGCGTGGTGTTCGCGAGATCACGCTCATCGGCCAGGACACCACCTGCTACGGGGAAGATCTGGGCCTCAAGGACGGCCTCTCCATCCTGCTCGATGCGCTCGCCGTGCTCCCCGGGCTCAAGTGGCTGCGCTTCCTCTACGCCTATCCCAACAAGGTCACTACACGCCTGCTCGAGACCATCGCGCGGCACTCGACGATCGCCAGGTACCTCGACGTCCCCCTGCAGCACGCCTCACCCGCCGTGCTGAAGCGGATGAAGCGCGGAGGCACCCCGGACGTGTTTCTCCGCCTCATCGATAAAGCGCGCAGCATCGTGCCCGGCCTGGTCCTCCGCACCAGCTTCATCGTCGGCTTCCCCGGGGAGACCGAGGAAGATGTCGCCCAGCTTGAGTCGTTTATCCGCACCGCTCGCTTCGACTGGCTCGGCGTCTTCTCCTACTCGGACGAGGAAGGCGCCGCGGCGTTCAACCTCGCGCCCGAGCTCAAGGTCCCCAAACGTACGATCGAGGCCCGGCGCCGCCGCATCATGCGCGTCCAGCAGGCCATCAGCCGCAAGCGCCGGGCAGCCTGGGTTGGGCAGCACGTCGACCTCCTCGTCGAAGGCGAGAGCGACGAAACGCCACTCCTCTGGCAGGGACGTACCCTCCTCCAGGCCCCGGAGATCGACGGCAAGGTCCTCATCAACGACTTCGGCCCGCACGAGGCCCTAGTCCCCGGCACCTTCTACCGTGCAGCGATCACCGAAGCCCACGACTACGACGTCGTCGCGCGGATCCTCGAATAGCTCGAGCAAGCGAATAAGCCTCAGCGGCGAATACGCCTCACGCGACCCGGTCTCCTTCTGTGCGGTGCTGCATCCTGTGCGGTGCTGCATCCTGTGCGGTGCTGCATCCTGTGCGGTGCTGCATCCGGGCGCAGCCTCCTGCTGCCTTCTATAATCGAACGCATCGTCGTGAGAACCCTCCCTCAGCGCGTATTCGCCTCGCTCCTTGCGCTCATAGCCGGCGCCGCCTCTGCTCCCCTGCCCGCGCTCGCCCAGGCCACTGCACCGCCGGCTCCAACCGCGGCAGCCGATATCCGTCACTCCGGCGGACGTCTTGTGCTCGTGCTGCCCTTCGACAACCGCACCGGCCAGCCGGCGCTCAGTTGGATCGGCGACTCCTTTCCCTACACGCTGGATCAGCGGCTCGTCTCCGCGGGCTTCCTCACCATCTCCCGCGACGATCGCCTTTACGCGCTCGACCACCTCGGCCTCCCTGTGGACTTCCGCCCCTCACGCGCCACCACCATCCGGATCGCCCAGCAGCTCGACGCGGACTTCGTCGTCGTAGGGTCCTTTCAGGTCTCGAATCCCAACACGTCCTCCGCGCGCATCCAGGTGCAGGCTCAGGTGCTCGACGTCAACAACCTCACCCTGTCGCCGCTTCTCACCGACTCCGCCGAGCTTCCGCGCCTCTTCGATGTCGAGAACGCCATCGCGTGGAAGGTCGCACAGCGCCTGGACCCCCACTTTGCCGTCGCACAGCAGACCTTTCTTGCAGCCTCGGGCGGCGTCCGCCTGTCGTCCTTTGAGAACTACATCCGTGGCACCTCCGCCCCCGCTGCGGCCGAGCGCCTGAAGCGCCTGCAAACCGCTGTCTCCGAGACCCCCAACTACTCCGCCGCGCTGCTTGCCCTGGGCAAGGAGCAGTACGCCGCCCGCCAGTTCGACGATGCCGCCGCCGCTCTCGCCAAGATTCCGCCCTCTGACCGGCAGGCGCTCGAAGCCGGCTTCTTCCTCGGCCTCGCCCGCTTCAACACCGCGCGATACGCCGATGCCGCCGCCGCGTTCGCCTTCGTCGCCAGCCGCCTTCCCCTCTCCGAGGTCGTCAACAACCAGGGAGTAGCCCTCACCCGGCAGGACAAGGACGCCACCCCACTCTTCCAGCAGGCCGTGGCGGCCGACCCCGCCGACCCTGACTTCCACTTCAACCTTGCGGTCGCGCTCTACCGCCGCAACGACCTCGCAGGCGCCATCCGTGAGCTCCAGACCGTCCTCCAGCTCCACTCCGCCGACTCCGAAGCCGCGGACCTTCTCGGCCGCCTGCAGTCGCTCTACGGACAGACCGCCGCGCTCCGTCAGACCGTCTCCGCCGGCGGCTTCGATCCCACCACACGCATCCGGCGCACCTGGTCCGAGGCCTCCTTCCGGCAGGCAGCCTTCCAGCTCGATCAGATCCGCGCCTTGCAGATGGCCTCGCTTCCTCCCGCACAACGCGCTGCCGGGTACGCGCAGCAGGGCCAGGTCTATCTCGCGCAGGGGCTCATCCCGGAGGCCGAGCAGGAGTTCCAGTCCGCTCTCGCCGCAGACCCCAACGCCCCCCTGGCACACGCGGGCCTCGCCGCCGTCCGTGAACGCTCCGGCGCCCCGGCCGACGCCCGCGCCGAGGCGCAAACCTCCATCCGCCTGGGCCCTTCGGTCGCCGCCTACCTCATCCTGGCGCGGCTCGACATGCAGTCCGACAAGCTCGCCGAGTCCGCCGCGGACGTCGCCCACGCGCTTCGCCTCGAACCCGCCAACTCCGCCGCGCTGGGGATGAAGACAGCGCTGGCGGCCCGCGGCCAGAGCCTCCCGTGACCACCTGCGGCAAAGGCCTCGCCCGTCGCCCGCTGTGGATCGCTCTGCTGTGGATCGCTCTTGGGCTGCTTCTGCTCTCCCCTGGGCTCCCTGCGCAGGTCCCCACCGTCGTCAGGCTCACCCTGCACGACACCGTGCAGCCCGTCACAGCCGGCTACCTTCGTCGCGGCCTCGTCTACGCCGCCGCACTCCATGCGCAGGCCGTACTCGTCTCGCTCGGCACGCCGGGAGGCCTGCTCGACTCCACGCGCGACATGGTCTCCGCGATCGAGTCCTCCCCCGTCCCCGTCATCGTCTTTGTGGAGCCTCCGGGCAGCCGCGCAGGCTCCGCCGGCTTCTTTCTGCTCGAAGCCGCGGACCTTGCCGCCATGGCCCCGGGAACCAACGCGGGAGCCGCCCATCCCGTCCTCGAAGGCGCCACGATGGACCCCGTCCTCAAGGCCAAGCTCGAGAACGATGCCGCTGCCTTTCTTCGCGCCTCCGTCACCGCCCGCGGGCGCAACGCACAGGCCGCCGAGGATGCCGTGCGCAGCTCCCGCTCGTACAGCGCGGCGGAGGCACTGGACGCCCGGCTCATCGATCTCATCGCGCCCGACGAACCGGCACTCCTGCGCGCCACGCCAGGCCTCTCCATCCATCGCTTCAACGGCGCCGAGCTCCACCTGGACCTCTCGCGCGCGAGCGTGATCGCGTTTCCGCCCTCCATCCGCGAGCGCCTGCTTACACGGCTCACCAACCCCGACCTCGACGTCCTGCTCCTGATCTGCGGCGCCCTGCTGATCTACCTGGACTTCCACGTCCCCGGCACCGTAGTCCCGGGAGCGCTCGGCACACTCCTCGTTCTGCTTGCGGTCTTCGGATTGAACCTGCTTCCCATCCGCCACACGGCCGTCCTGCTTCTTGCGGCCGCCCTCGTGCTTGTGCTGCTCGAAGCGAAGTTCGCCAGCCACGGAGCCCTCGCCGTCACGGGAATCGCCTGCCTGGTGCTGGGCTTGGCCACCCTGGTCGACTCCCCCGCGCCTGAGCTCCGCGTTCACCTCGCCACCGCGGTCGCCGCCGGCGCAGCCTTCGGCGGCATCTCGGCCCTGCTGGCCTGGATCGCTCTGCGAGCCCGGCGCAACAAGCGCCTCCTCGGCGCTGCTTCCATGATCGGCCGCCAGGCGCTCGCCCTCACCAACCTCGCTCCCGCAGGTCAGGTGGAGGTCCGCGGCGAGATCTGGCAGGCCGTGATCCTGCCCTCGGACGACTCCGCCGCCGCAGGCTCAGCCGTTCTGGTGCACGCCGTCGAGGGGCTTACCCTTACGGTCTCCCGCATCCCCTAGCCAAGCCTCCCCTCACCCCGGGCCGCGCCCGAGCCGTGCCTCAACCACCCTCGGGAAGCGCAGCACCGCGGCCCATTCTCCCCGGATCGACCCCTGCCACACAACCTCGCCATGCAGCATCGCCGCGGCAACCGCCGGCCGCATGTCTTCGTGGAAGTCGAAGTACTTCGCATCCGCCTGCCGATGCCCGCCTGCAAGATCGACCGCCCCGCGCGCGGGCGCCCACTTCGTTGAAAACAGCAGCGCGGTGTCGTACGATCCAGGATCCTGCGCCGCATGTTCTATCTGTTCGAACGAGAAGTTCTCGATCGGGACGGCCTTGATCGCCCGCTTCGTGTAGCCAAGCTCCGGCCGCTCCAGTTCAGCGAACGCCGGCCAGGCCGTCAGCACCGTCGCCTCGGGATACCGCGCCGCAATCACCGCCACCGCCTGCTGGTGCAGTACGACGAAGTCGCGATACGTCAGGTTGTCCTCAGGAGCAAACGCATACGGGGGATTCACGTGGGCTCCGGTGACGAACGCCGCGCTGCTCAACGCGGCCAGCCAGGCCCAATGGCGAAGCGGCAGCCGCGCCGCCCACTCTGCCACGCACACCAGCAGCACCAGGGGATACATCGGCAGCAGGTAGCGCGTCAGCAAGGCGCCGCCAAGCACCGAAAACGCCACCCAGTTCGCGCCCAGCACCACGGCCATCGCGGCAAAGCCACGCCGCCGCAGGCGTGTCGCTCCCCGCAGCCGCGGCACAAGCAGAGTCGCCACCGCACACAACACCGGCACAAACAGGTTCATGTGCAGCGTCAGGTGCAGCAGGCGATGGTACAGGCACAGAAGGATCCGATGCGCATCCAGGTTTGCCGTGGCGTTGTACCGCAGATACTCCGGGTTGCCGAAGACAAACCCCGTCCGATGCCGGTGATATGCGTACCACGCCGACAACGGAGCGACGGGCGACGCGAGCGCGACCATCCAGGAGCCATGCCGCCTGCGCTCCCGCGCCGACCTCCGAACTCGCCAGAACAACACGCCCTCGAATACCGCCAGGGCCCCCGGAGTCACGACCGCGGTCTCCTTCGACAGAGCAGCCAGCGAGAACAGCACTGCCGCCGCCACCGTGCACCCGCGCCCGCCCGCACGGCCGCCATCCTGCCCGCCGTCCAGCCCATCCTGCTCTAGATACACCGAGAGCCCCCACAGCGTGAAGGCCGCGGCAAAGATGTCCGCATGCGCCAGCGTGCTTTGCGCGAACCACACCGGGTAGAGACCCGTCAGCAGCGTCGTCGCAATCGCTACGGCGGTGCCCGCAAGCCGTTGCGCCATGCGATACACCCCAAGCAGCCCCGCCGCCGCCACCATGCACACCAGCGTCCGCGTCGCGCTTGGCGCAAATCCCGCGATGCGCCACCACCCCGCCAGCACGATCGAAGGCAGCGGAGGATGGGCGTTCGTCACGGTGCTCTGCGGAATCAGCGTGCCCGTGTGAAACAGATCCCAAGCCGCGGGGATGTAGTACCCCGCCTCATCCCAGAAATACGGCAGCCGCAGCAGCGTGATGTGACACAGATACACCGCCGCAAACAGCAGCGGAAAGAGCATCCACAGCGGCAGAGGCTCAGGCGCGTGCGGCAGAGGCTCGGGCGCGAACGGCACAGGCTCTGCCGTACGCCCCGCGTGCGTCCGCTCGGCGGCCGCATTCGTTCGGGGTACGTCCACGCGACCTAGTGTACGGGGCCGCCCGGAGCGGGCGAAGCAAACTGGGGCTCAAGCGCAATGGTCCCGAAGGTCTGCTCATACTGCGCCACGTTATGCGCCAGGATGTTGTGCAGCGCCTTGGCCTGCTGCGGGCTAAGGTAGATGCCCTGAAAGTTCTCCATTCGCACCATCTCGGGGGAGTCCTGGTGCATCGTCCCGAAGACCAGGAAGAAGTCCCAGACGCTCATCCTCACCTGCACGCTGTTGGCATAGGTGTCGCGGTAGTCGGAGGTGTGGGTTGTGGTGAGGGTGGGAGCGTCGGGTCCGGAGTTCTGCTGGCTCATAATCGTCATGTCACGCGGGTGGAGCAAGGGAGATGGTGCGAAAGGGGGGACTTGAACCCCCACGGATTGCTCCGCCAGATCCTAAGTCTGGTGCGTCTGCCAATTTCGCCACTTTCGCTAAAAGCCCTCCAGCCAACTCGCGCCGGAGGCTCCTACAAGATTGTACCGTGCCCACAGTGCTCTCCCTTCAGCACCGCACCAACGCCCGACGCAGCCGCCTTGGTACACTGGATACCAGACGCACACGCGTGGCCGGCTTTTGTTTGCACCCCACGGAGACTCGCCGGCGCACCCGCCCGGACCACGCACCCAACCCATGAATCCGCACCTCATCCGCATGATCGCCGTCGATATCGACGGTACGCTGCTCGGCGAAGACGGCCTGGTGAGCGCACGCAACCGCGCCGCCTTGCAAGCCGCCCACGCCGCCGGGGTCGAGATCGTCGTCGCTACCGGCCGCCGCCACTGCTATGCCATGCGCGTACTCCGGCCGCTCAACCTCCCGCCCGGCATCCTGCTCGTCAGCTCGAACGGCACGGTCACGCGCACCGTGGGTTCGGACACCGTACCCACCCGGCTGATCTCCCGCACCCACCTGCAAAGCCGCACCGCACGCTGGCTCCTGGACCACATCGAAGAGTTCCGGGACGCGCTCGTCGTCACCTTTGACCGCGTCGGTCCAGACGGCGAAGACTCCGCCGGCGCCCTCGTGGTCGAACACCTCGCCCTCCTCCACGCCTCCATCGGCCGCTGGATGGCTGCCAATGAGCCCTACATCGCCCAGATCCAGCCGCTCGAAGCGGCCCTGGCCGCGCCCCACGACCAGCCCATCCAGATGATGCTCTGCGGGACCGTGGACCGCATGCGCCGCGCCGAAGCCCGCCTGCTCGCCCACCCCGGCGTGCTCGGCCCCGGCAGCGTCACCACAGCCGCGCCCGCGGAGATCGCCCTTCACCGCACCCAGTATCCCGACCGCGACCTCTCCATCCTGGACATCCTGCCCGCCGGCTGCTCGAAGGGCGTGGCCCTGCTGGAGATCGCCCGCGCGCGCGGCCTCAAGGCCCATCAGCTGCTCGCCATCGGCGACAACTGGAACGACCTGCCCATGTTTGAGGCCGCAGGCGCGGCACACGTGATGGGCAACGCACCCGAAGAACTCAAGGCCCTGGCCGGCCTGCGCGGCTGGACCATCGGCGTATCCAACCATCAGCATGGAGTCGCCGAGGCGATTGAGACCGTCCTCGCAGCCGCGCCGGTGTTAGGCTGATCCCGTGATATCCCTCGGACGGACCTGGCAGGCAGCCCTAGTCGCCTCGTTCGCACTCTGTGCGACAGCACGCGCCGCCGAGCACATCACCCTGCGCAACGGCTTCGCGTTCGACTGTGCCCGCCAGGAGCCGGCCGGCGACAGCGTCCGCCTGTATCTCGTACCCACCTCCGCCGGCTCAGCCGAGAACACCAACTACATCGAGGTCCCCGCAGCCTCCATAGCCCGCACGGAGCCCCTGCCCGAGCTCATGGCCTCGCAGCCCCCGGCCGCCCCCGCCTCCGCCCAGACACCCGCAACCCAGACGCCCGCAACCCAGACGCCCGCAATCCAGACGCCCGCAACCGCAATCCAGACCACCCTTACGCCCGCTGAGCTCCATCAGCTGCTTGCCCATGCAGGGGAGACGCACAACATCGACGCCGACCTGCTCGCGTCCCTCGTGCTCGCCGAAAGCGCCAACCACCCCCGCGCCGTCTCGCGCGCCGGAGCCCAGGGCCTCATGCAGCTCATGCCCTCCACCGCCGCCACCCTCGGCGTCACCGACAGCTTCGCCCCCGACCAGAACATCGGCGGCGGCACCGCCTACCTCGACCAGCTCCTTACCCGTTACCACGACAACCTCGCTCTCGCCCTCGCCGCGTACAACGCCGGACCCACCGCAGTCGATCGCCACCATGGCATCCCGCCCTACACCGAGACCCGCGTCTACGTCGCCCGCGTCATCCGCGAGTTCAACCGCCGCAAACGGGCGACCCCGTCCGTCGCGTCCCTGCACCCAGCCGCACACTGAACCGAGTACGCCTGGAGATCAACCGTTGAAGAGCCGCAAAGGCCTCGCCGTCGCCGCCTTCCTCCTCCTGCTGGCGATCCTCGTCTTCGCCAACCGCGGCCGCATCCACTTCGATTGGTCTGCCTTCGTCGTCCAGCTTCGCGGCATCTCCTGGCTCCACATCGCAGGGGCAATCGCCCTCATCTATTCCACCTACGCACTCCGCGCCCAGCGCTGGGCCGTCTTCATCGCCGCCACCGGGCGAGTCTCTCCCGTCCAACTGGTCGGCCCACAGTTCATCGGCTTCACCGCGGTTGCCCTCTTCGGCCGCCTTGCCGACCTCACACGTCCCTACCTCGTAGCCCGCAAGGTCGACCTCCCCGTGGCCTCCCAGGTCGCCGTCTACACCATCGAGCGCATGTTCGATCTCGGAGCCGCGGCCATCATCTTCTCCGGCGCTCTCCTCTTTGCGCCCAGCGACCTGCCCCACCATGAGGTCTTCGTTCGCACCGGACTCGTCTCGCTCGCCGGCACAGCGCTGCTCGCCGTCTTCGCCGTCGTCGTACGCGTCGCGGGTGGAGCCGTGGCAGCCGCTGCCCGAGCCATCCTCGGCCGCTTCTCCCCCAACCTCGGCAACAGCGTCGCAGAAAAGATCCTCGGCTTCCGCTCCGGCCTCGACGCCATCCACTCCGCCACCGACTTCCTCCTCACCGCACTCCTTTCCCTCGCCATGTGGGGCCTCATCGGCGAAGCGTACGTCCAGACGCTGCACGCCTTCGTCTCTACGCCCCAACTCGCCGCCCTCAGCTACTCGCGCACCATGCTGCTGATGGGCGCCAGCATCGGCGGCTCGCTCCTCCAGCTCCCCATCATCGGCTGGTTCACCCAGATCGCCGTCACCGCCGCCGCCATGCACACCTTCTACGACGCCCCCATCGAAGCGGCCACCGCCTGCGGAGCCCTCCTCCTCCTCGTCACCTTCCTCTCCATCATCCCCGCCGGCCTGCTCTTCGCCCGCATCGACCGCATCAGCCTGAAGGGCGCGGCCACCCAGAGCCAGGCCACCGCCGAACCCAAGCCAGGCGACGCTCCGCCCCCCGCACCGCAAGCTCTCCCACCGACCTCTTAGCTTCATCGCCCGTCCCGTTGCAGGAACAAGGCTCAATCCCCAGTCTCTCCCTTACACTCGAAGAGTCTCCAGCTCAAAAGTGTCTCCAGCTCAGAGGTCCCACACGTGTCCACCGCCCCCCGCGCCCTCGATCTCCTCCCCCACCGCCGCTACAACCCCCTTCTTCGCGAGTGGGTGCTCGTCTCCCCCCAGCGCACCCAGCGCCCCTGGCAGGGCGAGACCACCGCGCCCACCACCGCCTCCGGCCTCACCTACGACCCCACCTGTTACCTCTGCCCCACCAACGCGCGCTCCGGCGGCATGCACAACCCCGCCTACACCGGCGTCTTCGCCTTCGATAACGACTTCCCCGCCCTGCTCCCCACCGAACCCCCAACCAGCGATCCCCCGCCCTCTCCC
>JALYIA010000096.1 GCA_030776065.1 Acidobacteriota bacterium | reverse complement strand
CTGTTGCTGCCGCCGGCGGGGCGTCCGTGGCTGCGGGGTCCGCCGCGGCCGGTGTTGCGTGGGGCCGGGGAGTTGCCGCGGGTCTCGGCGGGTGCGTCGCCCGAACGCCAGGAGCGGGTTTCGAGCGCCAAGAGTTCGTTGTTGCCGGTGTTGAGATCGAGGGGCTTGTTGCGCTCTTCCTTCTCGAGGTTCTTATCGGCTTCGCGCCAGTCGAACTTTACCTTGAGCTCGCGTTCGAGCTTGCGGGCGTCGGACTTCTCCTGGGGCATGACGAAGGTGGTGGCGATGCCCTTGGCGCCGGCGCGTCCGGTACGGCCGATGCGGTGGACGAAGTCGTCGGAGGCGTTGGGCATGTCGTAGTTGACGACGTGGGCGATGTCGGAGACATCGATCCCGCGGGCGGCGACGTCGGTGGCGACGAGGACGCGGTGCTTGCCGGTGGAGAAGCCTTTGAGGGCGGCGGTGCGCTGGGACTGCGACCGGTCGCCGTGGATGGCGTCGGCGTCGTGGCCGAGCTTTTCGAGCTTTTTGGCGATGCGTTCCGCGCCGTGCTTGGTGCGGGAGAAGACGAGGAAGGTTCCGGACTCCTGCTTGAGCATCTGGTCGAGCAGGCCGAGCTTCTGGTCCTGCATGACGGTGGTGACGCGGAGCTCGACCTGATCGGAGGGCCTGGAGGTCTGGCCGATCTCGATGCGGACGGGGTTCTGGACGTAGTCGCGGACGATCTCCCGGATGTTGGCGTCGAGGGTGGCGGAGTAGCACATGGTCTGGCGGTCTTTGGGTAGGGCGCCGACGATGCGACGGATGGCGGGGAGGAAGCCCATGTCGAGCATGCGGTCGACCTCGTCGAGCACGAGCATGTCGACGTGCTTGAGGTCGACGGCGCGGCGGCGGAGGAAGTCTTCGAGGCGGCCGGGGGTGGCGACGACGAGGCGTGGTCCGCGGGAGAGGTGCTCGAGCTGGGTGTTCTCGCTGAGTCCTCCACAGACGAGCACGGCGTCGTGCTTGAGGGCGGGGACGATCTTGCCGTAGGCCTCGAGCACCTGCATGGCGAGCTCGCGGGTGGGCAGGAGGATGAGGGCGAGGATGGGCTCTTTTTTGGCGCGGGTGGAGGGGACGGAGATCTCTTCCAGGCGCTCGATCATGGGGATGAGGAAGGAGAGGGTCTTGCCGGTGCCGGTGGAGGCGGTGGCGAGGATGTCGTCGCCTTCGAGGGCGGGCGGGATGGCCTTGGCCTGCACGGGCGTGGGGGTCTTGAAGCCTGCGGCGGCGAGGCGAGCCTTGAGGGAGTCGGAGATCTCGAAGTCGGAGAAGTGGACGTTTTTAAGGAACGGGAGGCCGGTGGCGGGATCGATTTCGATCTCCTTGCCTTCGACGGACTGGGTGGTCTCGTGGGTGGCTGGGGTGGCGCGGTGGCCGTGGTGCCCGGCGTGGGTGGAGGAGTTGGGGGAGGCGGGAGCCTGGGGCTCGAGTGTAGCTGAGGTCAAGGGGGTGTTCCTTCGTAGGTGTCCGGAGAGGTGCACGGAGATGCTTGTATGCACCGGCGCGTGGGTGCGCCTTGGTTTCTGTTGGTCAGCATGACTTCGAGGGTTGATCCGGTTGTGAGGCCGGGTTCGAAGGCGCTGCTGCTGCACGGCGAGACGCGTCCGTTGACGCATCTGCTAGCCAGAGCAACCAGCGCGACTTCCTGTGGTGCCGTTGTTTTCGGCGGTGCCGGCTGGGTGGCCGGCGACACAGGCTCCGCGTGGGAGTAGGGCGATCGCAGTCTCTGGCCAGACCTCTTACACTTGCGTGAGGTCTTTGCCTGCGATGCCATGCGCTTTTTTATTCGCGCAGCTTCAGTCTACCACAGTGCGGCCCTTCTTAGGAGGCGGCGGCGGAGGCGGGGGTCTTGGCGGCGGGGGTACCGGCCTCGGCAGCGGGGGCCAGCTATCTCGCGTGCCTCCTGTGGGTCGGCTCATGCGGGTAGCGGGCTCATGCGCGTTCCAGGCGCCGCAACCTATACACCTCATCGGTCCAACGTGACATTCTTGCCTTGTCATTCGGGGCTTCTGTGGTGGCTAACTCAGAATACTCGCACTCCCTGCGGCGTAGATCGTCGAGCTCCGCTTCGGCTTCGTCCCCGTAGGTGTGATTCCAAAGCCGTTTATAGTCGTTCCCGATTTGATTCCAAGCGAAGTGCAACTTAGCCATAGTGCGGACCTTTGTATCCAGACCCACAGCGATGGAGTAGGCCGTAAGTAGCGCGACGACCAACGAGAGCACGACCGGAATCGCCGGGGGCATTTTCGCTACTACCGTGGCCGCGGCTCCGGAGGACAAAAAGAAGGATAGCCCTGTGATCCATTGCTTACGCTGAGAGTAGAGTGTGGCGAGGTCGCCGAAGTACAGCGATCGCACCTCGGCGGAGACCTGCCCCTCCCAAACATCGTTGATCTGATCTTCGGTCAGCATTGCCGTGTCCTCATCCATAGTCTACCCGACGGCGGTTTAGATGTGGCAGCTGACCATGCCGCGCTTTTCGAGGTAGCGCTGGTGGTACTCTTCTGCCTTCCAGAAGATGCCGGCGGGCTCGACGCGGGTGGCGATGGGGCTGCGGTAGGCTCCGGTGGCGTTGAGTTCGGCGATCTTTGCCTTGGCCTGGAGCCTCTGGTCTTCGGTCTGGGCGAAGATGACGGTGCGGTACTGGGAGCCCCAGTCGGGCCCCTGGCGGTTGACCTGGGTGGGGTCGTGCATGGCGAAGAAGGCGTCGAGCAGGGTGTCGTAGGAGATCCGGGAGGGATCGAACGTTACCTGGACGACTTCGGCGTGTCCTGTGCGGTCGTTGCAGACCTCTTTGTAGGTTGGGTGTTCCAGGGTGCCGCCTTCATAGCCCACTGCTGTGTCGAGGACGCCGGGCATCTCTGCGAACCGGGCTTCTACGCCCCAGAAACAGCCTGCTCCAAATGTTGCTTTTTCGATTGCCACGTGTTGCTCCTTCGGTGCTTCGTTGCTGCCGTATTCTGCGTACTGCGCGGGTGCGCCGGTGCTTTGTTCGGAAGGTGGGGAGTACGCCGTGCCAGGGTGGGATGGACCTGGCTCAAGGGCCTTCTCCGCGGACCAGAGCCGGACTGTCTCTGCTCGCTCTATTTGGATGCATGGGACCTCGTTCCGTCTGCAGCGCCGGATGAAAACCGCGAGTATTTTTCGCTCATCGTGCGACGGACGTCAATCACCTGGAAGGTACTCCCCGGTGAGGGGTACTGGGCGCGGCAGGGGGCAGAGCGTGAGCAGCGTGGTGAGGAGGCG
>JALYIA010000095.1 GCA_030776065.1 Acidobacteriota bacterium | reverse complement strand
GGGTGTTTACGGACGATCAACCATGCGCCGCCCGCGAGTGTTGGAAAGCTAAGGATTGCCAGCATTCGGAAACCGACGAGGAAAACCGTCACGCAGACAAACACGATGGCCATCCATGCCGAGAGGTCAAACCCTAGCTTGGCTCTCGGCCTGTTCAATGCCTGATTGATCGGTAACGGTTCTCCCCGCTTGGTCGTATGCATGGCAGCTCCTACATCGACTGCCCGGTGAGTGACCCAATCCAGCCCGCGCCCCATCCGAGAACGCCGGCGCCAAACAGCGCACCGAAGAGGCCCGGAATGGCGTCCTGAAAGCGACCGCTCATCATCCGAATACCGGCGAAGATCAAGCCGCCGAAACAGATGACAGCACCGGCGTAAATGGCGAACGTCTTGAACGTCCCCATGAGTGCGGTGGCACCGGAGAAGTCCATAGTCCCCTGTGCATGAGCCACGGGCGCTAACGTAAGTACAATGAGGACTGGTGCAAACGCCAGGCAAGTCTGTGCGATTGGTCGTCTGAACGACAGCGCTCGGAACGTGCGTAGCCGGTTCAGGCGAATGACATTAGGGTTTCTGCTTATCATGGGCATCTCCATCGACTAGATTCCAGTCGTGATATGCCCAGAGATTAGGGTCGGGTGAAGCGGCCGTCCAATACTTGTTCGTGATGGATCTATCGGCTGAATCTATGACCGAAATGGGCCGCGAATAGCTACGTAGCGTCTTCTGCTTGCTTCGGATGAATGCGTACAGAGTTGGAAGGCTTCTTTTGGTCCATAAGAAGGTCTCTCCACACTTCCACCAACCTAATCCCGAGTAAAGGAAGAACCGCTCGCTTATCGTCGCTCCTAAACACGAGGGACGTAGAGATATTCATATCGAGGCCCGGGATCGGGCGTGCGATCAGTTCCGGCTCAAGAACGGCGGTCTCCCTCACCAGCGCCAAACACTTTCGGGCTCTGACTAGGAACTGAATGTCGTTCGGAGTGGACACGAATTCGGTTGGGCTAAGCGGCATGCCAGCTTTCTTGAACTTGCGCCGGATGCGTGCATGCAGTTCAGGATGATGTGAGGGCGCCACCATGATCTTTAGCCTTTCAGAAATCGTATGCTTAGGCATGGTTTCCTCAGTTGCGAGAGGATCGTCTCGGCGCATGCAGATCAGCAGGCGTTCGCGGCAAATTCGGCGCTGACATAGACCGTCAGCTTCTACGGGTGCCGTGATCAGTCCGGCATCCAGTTGTCGGTCCTGCACCATCTTCACAATGCGGGCTGTGGGCTCGCTGAACGCGTTGATCGCCCCTTCAGGAGCGAGCTCCCCGTAGCCCACGAATGCCTCTTTTACGAGGAGATGATGTGCGAAGGGTGAATAACCCAGCCGGAGCGGCTTGTGTTTCCCGACGTGATTCGCAGAAGTCTCGTCTAAGCATTCCGCCCTCAAAGCGATCAGTTTTCTGGCAAAGCTCAAGAGTATGCGACCGCTGTGAGTTAATTCAGCGCCCGAACGTGTTCGTCTGAACAAGGGTACGGCCAGTCCCACTTCGAGTTGCCGAATTTGCGCGCTGAGCGCGGGCTGTGACAAATGCAGCTTCTTAGCTGCCCGGCTAAAACTATGCTCTTCTGCGATCGCGATAAAGGCGATTATATGTTTGAAGTCCGGGCCCTGGTACATGCTGCACCGTCCTCTTCTCTAGCGTAGAGGCGCCTACTGCCCTGCATGATGCTACTAATACGGTTGCAATTGGGTTGACAGGTGTTGCATAGGACCGGGCGAATCCTGCCAAACCAAAGTAACCTCACCGCCAATCATCAGTTTGGCTGATAGCTCATTCCGAAATAAGTATTGGACTCTCGAGTGCGCCCCCAGCATGCTGTACATCAACTAGCACAAATCGCGTTTAACACGTCAGCGCGGATGAGGGCCCAAATGGAAAATATCGAAAGTGGCGAACGGAAAGGTCCCGTAAAAGCCGTCGTTGCTCTGGAAGACAGGATTCTCGTTGGAAGGGAGGAGGCGGCTTCGATGCTGTCTATCAGTTGTCGTGCGCTTGACTACCTGGTCGCCAGGAATCAGCTTGCTTCGCGACGAGTCGGCTCGCGCGTGCTCATCCCTGTGTCTGATCTTCGTAGGTTTTCGCGTGGCGACCACCCCGGGCGCTTGGCGGGTTGACTGACGCTGGAGCAGACTGCGAATGTCCCATTCATGTGGATGCCTTCGCGGACTGATCCTACCGTTTGTGCGAGGGGCATACACGTGTTCATCCACCAACGAAGTCTCTACTTCACCAACCATCTCCGTGGCGACAGCGTGTCCGGCAGGGTTTATGTGCGGCACACGTCACAATATCTTCGCCGCGAGCCAATAGTTCTGATCCCCGGGGCTCGAAGTGCGAAGAGAAACCGAGACGTTGTAATGTAGGCCTTTTGCGTGTGTCACGTGGGTCTCCGCTAAACCCGGTATTCAACACCACACCAACCAAAGCAACCCCCTCCAGAGTCACTCCGAGGGTCCGGTCACACGAATATCGTGTGCCGCCTCATGGCTGGGCTCAATAGCAGCTAAGGGTCGGTCTATCAAAGCCGCGAGCTATCTATGCGCGCCTGATCCTAAGCGGTTTCTTGCTGCCCGCTTTCGGGGCTGGTTGCAGAAGGGTGCATAGTGTCGCATACGAAGGTTGGGCGAAGTATCCCAAAAGTATCCCAATCCGGAAGTGAGCACACGCTTGAGCTCGACGATTGGTGTACCTAAGTCTATTTCGCAAAATGGTTTAGTTGGTGGCCCGGGCAGGAGTCCAACCTGCGACCTTCGCGTTAGGAGTGCGCTGCTCTATGCAACTGAGCTACCGGGCCGGCCTCCCTCCAGTGTAACTGGTAAACTAGAGGTTGGAGTCACTATGCCAGACATACATCGCAGGCACGCCGTTTCGGTCAAAATCGGTTCGGTCACCGTTGGTCCGGAAGCGCCCGTCGTGGTGCAGTCGATGACCAACACCGACACAGCGGACGTCGAATCCACCATCCAGCAGATCGCCGCCCTGGCGCGTGCCGGATCCGAGCTCGTCCGCATCACCGTCAACACCGAAGCGGCCGCAGCCGCCGTGCCTGGCATCGTCGAAGGCGTCCGAGCCAAGGGATGGGATACCCCCATCATCGGGGACTTCCACTACAACGGCCACCTGCTCCTCACCAAGTTTCCTGAGACCGCCCGCGCGCTCGCCAAGTACCGCATCAATCCAGGGAATGTCTCCATCGGCCGCAAGGACGACGACAACTTCCGCACCATGGTCGAGGTCGCCGTAAAGCACCAGAAGCCCGTTCGCATCGGCGTCAACTGGGGCTCGCTCGACCAGGCCCTCCTCACCAAGATGATGGACGAGAACAACCGCTCGTCCACTCCCCTTCCGGCCCGCGACGTTATGATGGAGGCGATGGTCGTCTCCGCGCTGGACAACGCCGCCGCCGCCGAGCGTTACGGCCTCCGCCGCGACCAGATCATCCTCTCCGCCAAGGTCTCCGGCGTTCGCGACCTCATCGACGTCTACACAGAGCTCGCCCGCCGCTGCGACTACGCCCTCCACCTTGGTCTTACCGAAGCAGGGATGGGCATGAAGGGCATCGTCGCCTCCACCGCCGGGCTCTCCCCCCTGCTCCTCGCCGGCATCGGCGACACCATCCGCGTCTCCCTCACCCCCTCCCCGGGCGGCGACCGCTCCGAAGAGGTCCGCTGCGGCCAGCAGGTCCTGCAGTCCCTCGGCATCCGCTCGTTCATGCCGCAGGTCACCTCCTGCCCCGGCTGCGGCCGCACCACCTCCACCTACTTCCAGGAGCTCGACGAGCGCATCCAGAACTACCTCGTCGAACAAATGCCCGAGTGGAAGAAGCAGTACGCCGGCGTCGAAGAGCTCAAGCTCGCCGTCATGGGCTGCGTCGTCAACGGCCCCGGAGAATCCAAGCACGCCAACATCGGCATCTCCCTCCCCGGCACCTTCGAGGAACCCAAGGCCCCCGTCTACATCGACGGCCAGTTCCACACCACCCTAAAAGGCGACCACATCGTAGAAGAGTTCCAGGCCATCCTCGAGGACTACGTAGAAAAACGCTACGGCCGCGTCCTAGTCGAAGCGTAAACAACGCCCTACCGAATTCCTGCTGCTGCAACTGTTGAACTCCACGTCAGGACGATGTATGCGTCAGCCGTGCTGAGGGATTTTTAAAAGCAAGCCAGCTATGGTGCGAAGTGGCGAGACCGTCATCCCATTCGCACCTGATGCCTTTCTCATCGTGAGCGGAGTCCACGAGCTTGTCCTGAGAGAAGCCGAAGGAACCCCGAAAGACACACCGCTTGTCAACCGCCCGCATCATTTTCCCGCAGGTCCAATCATCAACCGCGGACGGACGTTACCCATTCATCCACTGATTACGTCAGCAACGTCGTACCGGCTCTCGCCCTCCATCAGCCGCCCAATCTCCTCCACCTTCCCGATACATCCACGAGCCCCTGCCCGCGTGCAGTTGAGCGCCGCAGCCGCACACGCATAATCCAACTGCCGCTCAATCGGCCACCCCTGCAGAAGCCCGTACACAAACCCCGCATGAAACAGGTCGCCCGCTCCAGTCGTATCCACCGTCGACACCCGGTAAGCAGTCCGCTGAATCAGCCGCTCCCCATCCCACGTGACCACTCCGTTCAGACCAAGCGTCACGCCAGCGATCCTACACCCGAAGTGGTCGTGCAGAATTGCCAACGCCTTCTTCAGATCAGGCTCGCCGGTAAGGGCGCCCGGGAACTCGCGGCTCGCCAGCGCATAATCCACCAGCGGCAGCAGGTCATTGATCCCCGGCCGTATCACATCCAGGTCCGCAACCACCGGAATCCCCGCTTCGCGCGCCCATGTCGCCGCACACACAGATGCTTCCGTGTGATACCCATCCACCAGCAGCACACGAGCCGACGTGATCCACTCCCCCTCCAGATCCTCCGGCCTCAGCGTCAGCCTCGGGTCCCGATGGCAAAGCACCGTCCGCTCCCCCGACCCGTCCACCAGGATCAACGACTGCGGACTCGACGCGTCCTCCACCGTGATAATGCGCGTCTCCACGCCAGCCTTCTCAAAGGCCCTACGGTGCAGCAGCGCGGCATGATCATCTCCCAGCCGCCCAACATATCGCGTCCGCAGACCCCAACGCGCGCACGCCACCACCGCGGTAGAAATCTCTCCGCCCAGCAGAGTCCTGCGCTCGCTGTACTCCGTCTTCGACCCCAGCGTAGGGAACCCCTGCAACGGAATCACGGTATCAGTCGCGTTCAGGCCAACGCCCACCAGATCGACCCGCTTGATAGAAAGCTGCTCAGACACCATCCCATGGTAACTTGCACCGTGACTCTCTCGCGGCGACTGTGCTCCTTCACGCGGCCGTCCCATCCAGCCGCGGAGCATACCTAGCTCCCACCGTAAACACCACCGCCGCCACAACGAGCGTCACTAGCGTGGACCCCAACCCCCACGCCAGGTTCGAGTGGTCACTCACAACCCCAATGATGTGCGGAGAAATCGCATCTCCGAGCAGGTGGATGGCGAGCAGCTGCCCAGCCAAGGCCGTAGCCCGCACCCTGGTCGGCACCGCATTGACCGACGCAGCATTGACCGGCCCATTCCCCAGGAAGATCAGAAACACTGCTACCGCGAGCGCCGGTATCGTCATCGTTCGTGACCCGAAGAAGCACACAATCGCGGGCGGCACGGCGAGCGCCGCACTCAGCGCAGGCACGAAGTAGAGCGCTCGCGGATCGCGCCGCGACCACCTCTGCGCAACCGCTCCTCCCACCGCTGTCCCGGCCAGCCCCGCCCCAACCGTAATCGCCCCCATCAGAAACGCAGCCGAAGACTGCGACCTCCCCGACACCCGCTGCAGAAAAGAGGGCATCCACCACGAGATTCCGCCAAGCGAAAACGTCACCATCGCGTACCCCAGCACCGCACACACGTAGGCCGGATTCCGCAGCAGCGACAGTACCGCTCCCTTTTCCACGTTCGCCTTCTCCTGCTGGCTCGCGCCCCGCTCCGGCTCGCGCATAAACAGCGCGATCAGCAGCGCAATCGCCGCGCCAGGCACTGCAGACACAATGAACGAAGCCCTCCACCCGAACCTCTCCCCGACCGTCCCACCGACCAGGTACCCCAACGCCGCGCCCACCGGGATCGCAACGTTGAAGATTGTCAGCACCCGGTTGCGCTGGTCTTCGGGGTAATAGTCCGCGAGCATCGCCGGCGCAAAGATCCCAAACGAGGCTTCGCCGATCCCCAGCGCCGCATGCCGCAGGTTCAGCGACCCATACGAGTGCACCGAAGCCGTAAAGAAGTTGATCCCGGACCAGAACAACGCCGCCGCCACAATCATCGGCTTGCGCGGAAAGCGATCCCCCAGCCACCCCGTAAACGGCGAGGTGGCCATGTACGCCACCATGAACCAGAACGTCAGGGCGCCAATCTGCGCATCGCTAAGCGCAAATTCGCCTTTTATCTGCTCCTGAACCCCGGGCAGAATGTACCGGTCGATGTAGTTCACAAAATTCAGCGCCGTCAGCAGCGTCAACGCAAGCGCAGCCCCGGGCAGGGAACGCGAACGTACTGGAGCAGCGGTGGCCATCCTCACGCGAGAATAGCAGGCTACCGTGGCCCCGATCAGACTACATCGGGCCTTTGGAACCGTCCGGTCGCGGATAAAACGCCTCAACAATCGTCGAAATCCCGCCGCGCGGCCGGAAATCCCCCACCACCTTCGCCCAGACCGGGTTGCATGACTTCACCACATCGTCCAGCACCCGGTTCACGATGTTCTCCTGGAAGATCCCCAGGTTTCTGTAACAGAACAGGTACTCCTTGAGCGACTTCAGCTCCATGCATTGCTCGCGCGGCATGTAGCGAATCGTGAGCCGGCCAAAGTCCGGCAGGCCGGTCTTCGGGCACACCGACGTAAACTCGGGGTCATCCACCAAAATCTCATACGCGCGAAACTGGTTCGCCCATGTATCAATCGAGGGAAATTTGAAATCCAGCCCTGCTGCGGCGTGGTCGTCGGTATAGCCGGTCCTCTGGGTGCTCATACCCCATTTTACGAGGATTTGACGCCGCACGCGCCCGCCCGCAGTCCGTTGACATCATCAATCTCGCGTGCGCTGAATGCAGGCAGCAAACCGCCTGTCTCCTCACGTCCATTGATCAACAGGCACGCCTATGTACAAGCGCGCACTCGGCGCGACGGGAGGTTCCCATGGATCCGGTAGACCGCACGCTCACGCGCAGGCAACTGCTTGCGACAGGAGGAGCAGTCATGAGCGGACTAACAGCAGGCGGCGCGCAGGCGCTCGGACAAGCCACCGCGACCGACACGCAGGCGGCAGCGCAAACCTGGTCTGGCCAGCCCTTTGGGAACGGTCTGCTGAGCGGCAAAGTCGCCGTCATCACCGGAGCCGCACGCGGGATCGGCCGCTCCATCGCAGTCGACATGGCCGCGAACGGCGCGGACGTCGTCGGCATCGACATCTGCGCGAAGATTCTCAAAGAGCAAGGCTATGCCGTCGGCCGCACTCGAACTCGGTCCGAAGAAGATCACGGTGAACGCGCTTTTACGTCGTAGCACGCGCCCGTCACCATCGCGGCCAGATCCGACGCAAGGAATACCGCGCGGCAGGGGCGAGGTCTTCGGGCTTCAACCAGGCCACGCGGAGCGGGATGTGGGGCGCACGCGTGCTCCAGGCCTCCACGCCCAGAACCAGAGCTGATCGTTTCCGCTGACACAACAAGGGCGCGGCACCCGCCGCGCCCTTCTCAACGTCAATCCCGCTTAAAGCTTCGGGTTCCAGCTCACAATCGCGGTTACAAAAAGTATTCCGTACACAATCACCAGAACCAACCCGTTGCGTTCCAGCCAGGACTCCCGATCATGCGGCGCGCTCATGCGAATCTCCTTCGCTCTATCCTACCCAACAACCCGCGTCCCTCAAACCCGTACCCGGAGGCTCGTTGTTCAGTCCAGCGAGGCTAGTCCCGTCGCCCCAGCGTAGGACGGTCGTCCGACGTTGAAGAGCCCGTCCCATTCGGGTTGTTCGGATCGTTGTTGCTGCCTCCTACGCGCCTCAACGTGGGTTTGCTGCCGCCGCTCTTGTCGTTCAGCTTGCGCTTATTCTCAATCCGCGCCAGCCGAGCCTTCACGTCGTCAAACTCGCTGGTCGTCACCACGTAGTCAGGCTTGGCCGGCATAATCGTGGCGATCTCCTGTTCGGAGTGCGCGATGCGGTCCGGCGTCTGTGGATGATCCGCAAACACGCGCGCCAGAGTTCCCGGCTTGTGCTTCTCGAGCGCGTCGATCTTCTCGAAAAACTGGATAAACGCCTGGGGATCGTAGCCGGCCTTGTACATGTACTGCAGCCCCAGCCAGTCCGCCTCTGCCTCATCCGACCGCGAGAACTGAAGGAACGTGATCGGCACCGCGAGTTGCGCGGCCTCGTAGATCCCGTATCCCGTCCACGACCCCTGCGTGAAGATGATCAGAGGAATCGAGCCGATCTGCATGTAGTTCAGCTTTGTCTGCTGTCGCGCCGCATGGTGCGCGCAGACGTGGGCGGTTTCGTGGGCCATCACGCCGGCAAGCTCCGCCTCTTCATCGGCCGCCATGATCAGTCCGGAGTTCACATAAAAGAAGCCGCCCGGCAACGCCATCGCATTGATCTCATCCGAGTCGATGATCTTGATCGTGAACGGTACCTTGCAATCCGAGTTCTTCACGATGTTCTGACCGACCCGGTTCACGTACTCCTGGACCAGCGGGTCGTTCACCATGTGCGCCGACTTTTCGATCTCCATCGACGTCTGCTTGCCGGCCGAGATCTCCCAGTTCGTCGAGTACCAGTTCCCCATCCCGCGACAGCCGATGCACCGATTCCCTACTGCGTCCACATCATCTTCGCTGCCCTTCTTGATGTGCGGGTCCAGCGCCTCACCGGGCGAGGGCAACGCATCGCTCTTGGGCTTCTCGTTCTTGGCGGCAGCCTTGGTCTCCTTGTTGCTCCCCCCGGGAGCATCGCTGCCGGGCAGGCCGGGATCCTTTGCCGGCGAGGGACTCGGTGGCGTAGCTGGGGCACTGCTGTCCGGCGTCGTGGACGGCGGAGCCGACGGCTGGGGTGCAGGGTTCTGCTGCGCAACTAATCCGCTGGAGAGAAGAAGGACAACTGCAAGGCCGAATGGAGTGACGGGGCGCATGGGGAAGTCTCCTCGTGCTGGCTCGATCGAGGGGCTGCCAGGATTGCACAGCTCTACACCAGTTAGACCTAGTATGCGCCTTTCCGTTAGCCGCTGGCTATGCGGGCGGGCGCACCCTTACCAGGTGTTGTACGCCTTGCCATCCGTCCCGGCCTGCTGTGCGCCCGAGTGCACGTCGTCGATTCCGCCCGAATCCGTCTGGTCCACAGAGGACAGTGTCTCGGACTGCGATGGCACCCAGGTGTCTCCGCTGCCTGTGATCGGGTCCTTGGGTATCGCTTTCAGGTAGCCCGCGGTCACCAGGTCCTGCAGCGTCTGTGGCGCCTTCTGCTTGTCCACCGTGTACGCGTCGATGGCAGCCCGCATGACCCGGAGATCCTCCCGCAGCGCAGCCTCCCGAGCTGCATGGACATTCCGCACATAAGCCGGAATCGCGATCGCCGCCAGCGTCGCAATGATGACCATCACGATCAGCAGCTCCAGCAGCGTAAAACCGCTGTCGCCTCTCCGACGCCGCCCGAACCCACCTTGCACCAGCTCTACCATGTCGTGTACTTCGTCCCGTCCAAAGCCGTCCCTTGGCTCTTTGAGTGCACGTCAAAGACATTTTGTCCGCCCCAGGAGTCCGACTCCGGATCGTCCTGATTCGCCCTGAGCCCCCAGTCAGCATTCTTCGTCATCGGGTCGATTGGTATGCGGCGAAGAAATCGAACCTTCTTCTGCTGGATTTCGACTCCGTCGACCAGCGTCTGCAGATCGGGAGGATATCCCAGCGTGTCGGCCTTGATCTGTATGCCTCCTCTGTCGGCTGCGTCCTTGTACCTGTCGATGGCGTCCCGCATCTCCCACAGGTCGCGGCGAAGCTCCCGCTCCTTCTCTCGCCGCACCTGAAAGCGCGCGATAGGGAGGGCGATCGAAGCCAGGATGCTGAGGATGGCCACGGTGATGATCAGCTCAACAAGCGTTAGGCCGGCGTCACTCGCCCCCCCCCAAAGCGGGCGGTTCGGCGCCAAAGGATCGAGGATCCGGTGCTGAGTGTGCGCGATCTCGCCGTTCTCCCGTCTTATCCTGAGCCGGGCCAGGCCTGCCGCCGTATCCAGCCGTTCTCGGTTGTACGTCCGCATGTCGCCTACTTGATGTGTACGATGGCCTGCGAGCCGACGGCGGGCAACGCCACCTGCTTGCTGTTGGACGCACCCACCTTCACCAGGGTAATGGGGGAGTCGCCGGCGCCCACCGCCTTGAACGTCAGGGTGCAGACATCGCCCTGGCCATTTACGCCGGGCGCTCCAGGGGGCCGTGAGCTCGATATCGTCACCAGGCCGTTGCCTTCGTCGCGGTGCACCAGCGCTACAGGCTGGCCGTCCCCGCCGAGCAGTCCCCCCGCATCCACGTTCACCAGCGTCAGCACCTTGGGATTGAACTGTACCTGCAGCGGGATCGAGTACACATCCCGCGCCCCGGTGGCCAGCACCGCCACCTGGAATGTCGTGCCCACGCTCTGTGTGGACGCGGCGGGAAGGAGTGTCATCGTGACGGGAGTTCCCGCCGCATCGGACGCTGTCGCCGGCCTGGGCTGCCCGGCCGCAGGAGGCGTTGGCGGCGCTGCCTGCTGCCGCAGCGTCTGCACCGCCGCAGCTGCGGCATTCGCCGCACTGGTCCCGCTCGCGGCTGCCGGTGGGGATGCGGCGGCGGCGAACAGAGCATCGGCCTGGTTCGGGTCGCGACGCAGCTGGATGTCGCCGTTGGTCCCCGTATCGATCGCCCGCGTGTTCAGCCGCGTCAGCAGAGACTCGCGTACGACGTGCGGAATCAGCACGAAGACCACCTCGTCCTGCTGCACCTCCTTGTATTGGGAGCCGAACAAGTACTTCAGGAACGGAATCTGGCCCAGACCCGGAGTGCCAGACGAGGTCGCGTTGTCCTGCTTGGTCAAGATGCCGGCAAGAATCGACGGCTCGCCCTCTTTCAGCTGAATCGTGTGCTCGATGGTACGCTGCGAGATCACAGGTTCCGTCACACCGGAGATCGTCACATCGCTGGTGTGTGACGAGACCTCGACCTTCATCTTGAGCGACACGTCCCGATCCAGATGCACCGTCGGTGTCATATCGATGTTCACGCCGATATCGGTGTACTGGAACTGCGTCTGAACCCCGATGCCCGCCGAGACGCCTGTCGCCGCGCCGGCTGAGTAGGAGCCCGTCGCAATGGGGATTCTGGAGCCGATCTTCAGTGTCGCGCGCTGTCCGTCGGTCGCCCGAATCGATGGGTTCTGGAGCACGCGGGTGTCAGCGTCCGAGAGCAGTGCGTTCAATGTACCGCCCGAGACGGAAACGGCGAAGTTGGTCGCGTTTAGATTAGCCAGCGTGTTCAGCGTGAAGCTTGACGAGCTGCTCGACGTCGTCGTGCTCGAGCTGCTGGACGACGTACTCGATGTCGTGCTGCAGGAACTGCTCGTACAGCTGGACTGCGGCGTCAACCCGAAGCTCTGCGGCAGGGTGATGCCCAGGTTCCGGATGTGGTCCTTGTTCACCTCGAGGATCGCCACGTCGACCACCACCTCTGACTTCGGGCGATCCAGATCGTTCAGCAGCTTCTGCACCAGCAGCAGCTGGTCGCTCGTGGCGCGCACGATCAGCGCGTTCTGGCTCGGCACGAAGTAGATCTTTGCGGTGTCGGCCGGCAGAAGATTCCGCACGGCCGTCTGGATCTCATTGCCGTCGTTCGGCTGGCTTACGTTCGACAAAAAAAACGTCTGCACCGCCAGGTCGTCCAGATTGGTGTGGTTCTGCCGCTCGTTCGCCGCAATATAAATCGTGTCGGAGGTCACAGGCTTGAAGAACGTCTTCGACACCAGTCCGACGATGCGCAGCGCATCCGGCAAGGACACCCGGTTCAGGTCTACCGGAATTCGCTTTGAGTTGTACTCCGGGTCAAACAGCACATTTAGACCGGCGGCCTTGCCGATCGCCTGGTAGATGACCTTCGTATCCTCGACGATGTGCATGGTGATCGGATCGTCCGAGATCGGCTTCAGGACCACGGGACTCATCACCTCGCCCAGATCGCGCATCCCATCGGCATCCTGCGGGACAGCGGCTCCAGGCGCACCTGCGGGTGCCGTGTTGCCGGCCGAACCTCCCGGCCCGCCGCTGATCGGCGCCATTAGCTGAGGATGCAGCGTAACCTGCAGCTCCTGCGCCGCCGCCTCATCGGCCGGATCGATCTGCAGGGCCCGCGTGAACTCGTTCACAGCCCCGTTGCTGTCGCCGCTCTGACGCAGAAGCCGTCCGCGATCCACGTGCGAGGCCGCAGCCTGGAAGCGCATCCGATCCACCCGCGTGGTGTAGCGCAAGTCCTTGGGGTTCTTCTGGTGCGCGTGCAGGTACGCTTCATACGCAGTGTCGTAGTCCTGCCGCAACTCCGCCGCCTGCCCGCGCTTGTTCCAACTCGAAGCCGATTGACCATGCGCGTGTTCGGACAAGCCGAACGCCGCAGCAAACAACAGCGCAGCGCCCACCACCAGCCGGTGCACAGAGAGATGGCGGAACCGTGCTGGCCGCGCAGAAGACGTTATGATTCCAGGACCCATGCCGATGGTCTGAGCTTCCTTTATAACGGAGATCTGGGCTTCCACCGCGCCCGCCTGGCCCTGCGGGCTGCAGCCTGACGCAGCGGACCGCCTGGCCGACCCACCTGCGAAGTGACACGGAGTGCGCCCGCGGGCGTCTTCCTCTTGCACTCCGCACCGTGCGGACCCGTCCAACTCTGGCGATTGTAGCATCTGCATCCGTAGTGCCCCTGGGACCGACGTGGCACCGCTTCATTCTCGCGGCTTTTGCGCAGCCTCCTCCGCAGCGTGAATCGTGCAGGGCCGGCCATTCAAACGAGGTCGTTCGACTGAAACGAGGTCGTTCGAGCAACACTAACATTTGCGCAACACTGATTAGACGTCCGTCAGTGGGTTGGGTGAGAGCCCCCAGCGACATGTTAAACTCAGAAGTTCGCGGAACGGCAGCGAGGGTCCTGTGCGTATGTCCGCCGCCCCACAGAAACCAAGCCCGCCGCCGGGAAGAGGAATCCACACGCAATGCCCCGTGGCATGATCACACCCGCAGCCGTTGCCCAGACCAAACCCGCAGTCCGGCAGAAGGACCGCGACCCCGTCGCCGCCGGCATGCGCGATGCGGCGTTCAACCGCTCCGCGAGCCACAACTACGCGCTGTTCGACAAGTTCGAGGCGGGCGTCGCGCTTCGCGGCACCGAGGTCAAGTCTATTCGCGAGGGCAAAGCCAACCTGAAGGACGCCTATGGGCTATTGAAGGACGGCGAGTGCTTTCTGCTGAACGCCCACATCGGGCCCTTCTCCCACGGCAACAGCATGAACCACGATTCGCTGCGCACCCGGAAGCTGTTGCTTCATCGGCTGGAGGTGCGGAAGCTTGAAGTCCTGACCAAGCAAAAAGGATTCACCCTGATTCCGCTGCGGCTCTACTTCCGCAACGGCCGCGTGAAGTGCGAGATCGCACTGGCCAAAGGCAAGCAGGAGTGGGACAAGCGAGCGACTGAGCGCAAGCGTGAGGCAGACAACGAAGCTCGCGCCGCGGTCGCCCGAAGCCAGCGGCGGTAAGGCTGCCCCAACAAATCCTCATCGGCTGCGACCCGCTGCACGTCCCCACGTCGTGGGACCACACCACGTATGGCCGGTGAGGTGGAGCTACCCGATCACCCGCACTCCTCCCAGCCCCACCAACTCCTCCACGCGATCGATGAACAGCCTGTCCGCGCTGACGTGTAGTCCCTGCGGCTCAAGCACCGCACAGAACTCCCCCGGCTCTTCCATATCGAGCAGCACCTTGCCCTTGCCCGGCGCACCCTGGAAGACCGCCTGCAGCTTTTCGAGCAGCTTCGCATCGGAATGGTGCAGCGGCACCTTGATGCGCAGAGCCTCTGGGAGCTTCAACTGCACGTCCTCTAGCGCCTGGATGTTCGACAGGGAGAGCTTCGGGGCGGAATCCTCTTCGCCGCGCAGCACACCGCGCACTAACACCGGCACATCGATCTTCAACCTCTCCGCCAGCTTCTGGTAGGCGCTCGAGAACGCGATCAGCTCGATCTTGCCGACCGTATCCTCAAGCGTAGCCTGCGCGTACATCTCGCCCGAGCGCTTCGACTTCGCCACCTTCAACCCAGTGATCACACCGGCGATCTGAATTTCATTCTGCTGCTCGTTCCCCCCGCCGCGTCGGAAGACCTGGGGCTCAGGCTTCATCTCGCACGCCGCTGCCGTATCCACGACCTTCAGATTTCGTAGCTTCTCTCGATATTTATCCAAGGGGTGCCCGGACACAAAGAATCCCAGCACCTCCTTCTCGTTTGCCAGGCGCGTGTGCTCATCCCACTCGGGAGCCTGCGGCAGCGGATCCGCAGGAGCTCCCGCAGTGGGTGTAACGTCCGCGTCGAAGATACCTCCAAAGAGACCATGCTGCCCTGCGGCTGCATCCTTCTGCGACTTCTGCGCGCGCTCCATCGCCTTATCCAGCGCAGCGTACACCCGCGCCCGCGGCCCGAAGGCATCCATCGCGCCGGCCTTGATCAGCGACTCCAGCACGCGCTTATTTAGCAGTCGCAGATCCACCTTGTCGCAGAACTCCCACAGACTGGCAAAGCCTGCCCTGCCTTCGGCGCGAAGCGTCTCTCTCGCGCCGCGAATCGAAACGATCGCGTTCTGCCCCACGTTCTTGATTGCGGCGAGCCCGAAGCCGATCGCCTCGCCCTTGTCAGTCGTCACTGGTGTGAAGTTCGCATCCGAGCGCTGCACATCCGGCGGCACCACTGGGATGTTCATCTCCCTGCACTCCTGGATGTACTTGACGACATTCTCCGGCTTCGACGTTTCGCTCGTCAGCAGCGCGGCCATGAACTCTACCGGGTAGTGCGTCTTCAGCCACGCCGTGTGATAGGCGAGCAGCGCGTATGCGGCCGAGTGCGACTTGTTGAAACCGTACCCTGCGAACTGCTCCATCAGGTCGAAGAGGGTGCCTGCCTTGTCCTTCGGAAACTTCTGCTCCGCCGCTCCCGCCATGAAGATCGTCCGCTGCTTCGCCATCTCCAGTGGATCCTTCTTACCCATCGCGCGCCGCAGCAGGTCCGCGCCGCCCAGCGAGTAGCCCCCGATGGCCGACGAGATCTGCATCACCTGCTCCTGGTAGACGATCACGCCCAGCGTCTCGCGCAGGATGGGCTCGAGCTCGGCAAACATGTACTCCACCGCACGCCTTCCCCACTTGCGCTCGATAAAGTCGTCGATCATGCCACCCTGGATCGGACCCGGCCGGTACAGCGCATTCAACGCCGTCAGATCCTCTACCGTCGTCGGCTTATACCGCCGCAGCACATCGCGCATCCCGCCCGATTCGAACTGGAACACTCCCGACGTCAACGCGCGATGGAAGACCTGCTCGTATGTCTTCGCATCGTCGAGCGGGATCGTCGAAAGATCGATGGACACCCCCTTGCTGCTCTTGATCAGCTTCAGCGCGTCGTCGATCACGGTGAGCGTCGTCAGGCCCAGGAAGTCCATCTTCAGCAGGCCCATCTTCTCGACCGACTTCATGTCGTACGAGGTCACGATCGCTTCATCTTTCGTGCGCGTCACGGGGACAAGCTCCGTCAGCGGCTTCGGCGCAATCACCACGCCGGCCGCATGAACCCCTGCACCTCGGACCAGACCCTCCAGGCGCATCGCCGTATCGATCAACTCGCGCACCTTCGGATCCTCATACGCGGTGGCCAGTGGCGGCGAGTCCTTCAGCGCCTGCTCGATCGTGATCCCGATCGTCGCCGGAATCAGCTTCGCAATCCGGTCCACCTCACCATACGGAATGTCCAGCGCACGCCCTACATCCTTGATCGCCGCCTTCGCCGCCATCGTGTTGAACGTGATGATCTGCGCTACCTGGTCCACGCCGTACTTGCGCTGCACATACTGAATCACCTCGCCGCGGCGATTCATACAGAAGTCGATATCGATATCCGGCATCGACACGCGCTCGGGATTCAGAAACCGCTCGAACAACAGCTCGTTCTGCAGCGGATCCACGTCCGTGATCTCCATGCAGTACGCCACCAGCGAGCCCGCCGCCGACCCCCGCCCCGGCCCGACAGGGATACTCTGCTCCCGAGCATACCGAATGAAATCCCACACAATCATGAAATACCCAGGGAACTTCATCGCCTTGATGCAGTCGATCTCCCGGTCAAGCCGCGCGTGGTACTCCGGAACGGTCTTCTTGAGTAACCCGCTGGCACGCAGATGCTCGACGGCGGTGCCCAGCCGCTTCTGCAGGCCTTCCCGGCACACACGCTCGAAGTAGCTGTCCAGCGTCTCGCCCTCGGGCACGGGAAATTCAGGGAACGGATTGTCCACCTTGCTCAGCTTCAGGTTGCAGCGCTCGGGGAATTGCATCGTGCCGCTCACAACATGCGGCGCTTGCGCAAAGAGCCGACTCATCTCCTCCGCACTCTTGATGTAGAACTCGTTCGTATCGAACTTGAAGCGCTTCGGGTCGTTCATCGAAGCTGCCGTCTGGACGCATAGCAGAATCTCGTGCGCCCGGCTATCGCCGCTCTCGATGTAATGAGAGTCGTTGGTCGCGATCAGAGGGATCCCGAGGTCCTTCTCCATCTGGAGCATCGCATCGCACACCTGCTTGTCCGGACCGAGACCGTGGTCCTGAATCTCCAGAAAGAAGTTTCCCTTGCCGAAGATGTCCTGGAACTGCCCCGCCGTCCCCTTGGCCGCGTCGTACCTCCCGTCCACAATCTGCTGGGCCACCTCACCCGCCAGGCAGCCGGAGAGACCGATCAGCCCGCCCGCATGTCGCGACAGAAATTCCTTCGACACCCGTGGCTTGCGGTAGAAGCCGTGCAGCGCCGCCTCGCTCGTCAGCCGGACCAGGTTCCTGTAGCCCTCCTCGTTCTCCGCCAGCACAAGCAGGTGGTTGTACTTCAGCTCCGGATCCGGCTTTCCGCGGTGGTCGGCCTCCTTGCAGATGTACAGCTCGCACCCGAGGATGGGTTTGATTCCCTGCTCCTTCGCCGCATTGAAGAAGTGCACCGCCCCGTAGATGTTTCCGTGGTCCGTCATCGCGGCGGAGGTCTGCCCCAGCGACTTCACGTGTTTTACAAGCTTGTCGACGTCGCACGCGCCATCCAGGAGGGAGTAGTCGGTATGCAGATGGAGGTGGGTGAACTCGGCGGCCATACCCCTAGTTTAAGGCCGCGGCCCGCCTCGGAAAACGTGGTACCAAATCCCCCGTAGAGCATCGTGCCAGGTACGCGCTAGAATGTTGGCCTTATGCCCGTCCCTATCCTCGACCGCATCCTGCGCTCCTTCCGCGAAGGAGCCCGCCGCAAGCGCCTCAGCCTTGCCCGTGAGTGGCCGCAGGCGGCAGCCAGGGTTACCGGCTTCAAGCTCGTGGATGCCGATCCGGCAACAGGAGCCTCCGAAGTGCAGCAACAGGAAGTGCAGCAACAGATAGAGGCCAGCTTTTACTTCATGCTCAACGACGACATCTGCGGCGGCTACGTACGCAGCATCCCGATGGTACGGCGCGAAGCAGCCCGCCTGGCCACCGGCGAACCCAATCTCATCGTCCGCTACAACCCCACGGATCCCGACGAACTCTGCGTTCTTGCCGAGGACAACGCGGGCAAACTTCCCTTCGAGATCATCGCGGGCTAACCCACCAGACTCGACGCCAGCTCCACATACAGGTCCACGCACTCCAGCAGTTCGCTCTTGCGGATCCGTTCGTCGGGCGTATGCGCCACGTGGATCGACCCGGGCCCGAGGAGAAACGGCTCCCCCCAGTTGGTCAGCGAAGGGATATCCGTGGCGAACTTGGCAATCATGGTGGGCAGGGTCCCTACGCGCCGCATCCGGACGAACGCCAGGTCGAGCGACGATTCCACCTCGCACCGCCCATTCACCACGCGCCGGATGACGCGCATGATCTCCTCGGAAGGTCCTACCGTGCGCACCAGCAGGTGCGCCTCCGCCTTGTCCGGTATGACGTTTGGGGCACGCCCACCGGAGATCAGCCCGATGTTCAGCGTAGAGGGCCCGATCTCGCTGTCGATGGGCAGGTCCATCTTCAGGATGTCTCCCAAAGCCTCCACCAGCTTCTCAATCGCCGACTCGCCGAGCTCCGGGTAGGCCGAGTGCGCCATCCGCCCGTGCGCGCGAAGCTCCACCCGGAGCGCGCCCTTGGTGGCCAATGCGAGCCGGTTATCCGTGGGCTCGCCGTTGATCAGAAAACGCGATCCGCGCGGATTCGCATTCGCGACCTTGGCCCCGGCGGAGTCGCGCTCCTCCCCCACCACAAACAGCAGCCCTACTTTCACCCCCGCCGCGCGCAGCCGGTCGGCAGCCGCAACCTGCGCCGCAATGATTCCCTTCGCATCGCAGGTCCCCCGCCCGTACAGAAACTCATCGTCCTCCGTACACCCGAAGAAGGGCGGCACGGTATCCATGTGGGTCGAAAGGACCACCTCGGGCACCACTCCAGGCATTGCCGCATACACGTTGAAGCGCTCTGAGGTGGCCCCCACGGGCGACGTCCGGGCATCCGGCTGCCCCACGGCCATCCGCTCCACCCGATACCCCTGTGCGGCCAGAGACTCTGCCAGAAACGCGCCGACCCGTTCCTCGTCGTACGAGATGGATTCGATGTTTACGAGGTCGCGGGTGAATCCGATAGGGTCGATCGCCATGCACCTCCAAGCATAACCCGCCCGCCCCAGCCCTCGACGGCCGAGTCGATACACTGGAGCACGTGACCACGAACACCTCTTCGCAGATCCGCTCCATCGAAGACCTCCGCGGCCCCGCCGGCCGCCTCGAAGCCCTGCTCAACGTCGGCCATGACGACGCCCCCTTCTCTGCCCTGGTCTGCCACCCGCACCCCGCCGGCGGAGGCACCCTCCACAACAAGGTCGTCTACAACGCCATGAAGGTCTTCTCTGCTCTTGGCCTTCCCGTGCTCCGGTTCAACTTCCGCGGGGTTGGGCTGAGTGAAGGCACGCACGACGACGGCCGAGGAGAGCAGGACGACGTCCGCGCGGCCCTGGACTGGCTCGACCGCGAGGTCCAACGAGCCGTCCTCGTCTGCGGCTTCTCCTTCGGCGCAAGCGTGGCCCTGAACGCCTGCTGCGACGACCCACGCGTTTCCGGACTTATCGGGCTGGGTCTTCCAGTCCACGCGGCAGGACGCAATTATAGCTACCGCTTCCTCGACGCATGCATCACGCCCAAGCTCTTCCTCAGCGGAGATCACGACCAGTTCGCCCCGGCCTGGCAGATTGAACAGATGCTTGCCCCCGTGGCCGAGCCCAAGCGGGTCGTGCTGATCGAAGGCGCCGAGCACTTCTTCCAGGGAACGCCGGCCTCACCCGGTCCGAAGCTCGACCGGATGCAGGCCGAGATGCGCCGCTGGCTGGCCGAGCGCTTCGACCTCACCTAACCCTCGGCGGCCTTTATGTGCCGAGCCGCGGCCGGTCGGACAGCGTCCGCAGTCCGCGGGGGGCGACCTCTCGCCGCGCCGCAACTTCGCTCGGCGCGTGCTCGCAAGCGTCCTGCCGCACCCTCATATCGTGCGCACCGAACTCCCGAGTCCCGACTGATTGCAGCCAGAGGAGCATCGCCCGATCACACACTTCGGGCATCTCCTCGAAGGCTACGTGCCCGGCCCCGGGGACCAGCACCCACTCGGAAAGGCTCAACTCACGGTGCAGCCGTTGGCCGGATTCGAGGCTCACCGCGCGGTCCCGGTCCCCCCACACCAGCAGCGTGGGCATCCCGCTTAGCTCAGGAACCACGGCCTTTAGCACCTGCATCTCGGAAAACCAGCTCCGCACAATCCCCAGAATATACGGCACAGTGCCGGGGACGCGCAGCCCGCGCATATACCCCTCGAGCGTTCCCGGCACAATCCTGCGGGCGTCGCCATACATCCGCCCCAGCGCGATCCGGTGAACCCAGCTTGGCATACGAAGGCCGACACGCGCGATCCAACCTCCCACCGTGGTGCTGTACAGCTGCACCATCCAATCACTCAGACTGCTGTATGGATTGGCCGGCGCAAACAACACCAGGCTTCGCACCCGCTCGGGATAGTGGGCCGCGAGCATCATCGCCACTGCCCCGCCGTGCGAATGGCCCGCGATGTCGGCCTCCGCGATGCCCACCGCGTCCATCCACCCCACGACGCGATCAGCCGTGGCCGCGAGCCGGGAGTCCAGCCCGGGCCGGCGCTCCGACCTCCCCATATTCGCGAGGTCCAGCGCATACACACACGCGTGCTCTGCCAATGCGCCGAGATTGCGGCGCCAGTTCGCAGTCGAACCCACAAGCCCATGGATCAGCACCAACGGCCGGCCCTGGCCACACCGCACGTAGTGGATCCTCATCCCGTGCACATCCGCGAAGCAGTCCTGCGCCCCTTCCATCATCAAGCCCGCCACTCCTCAAACGCCGATGTCCCGGTCGCTCTGCACGCCGCTGCACCGGAAGGTTAGATGGTACAGCCCAATCCGCCGTCGCACGACCCGGATTTGGGTGACGATTGTCGGTCCAGGCCGGATCGCGCTCTCGTCTCCCTTGTCCCGGTGAAGAGACGGTCGTGCCTGCGTTAGGAGCTGCCCTGGAGCCGCATCCGCGCGCCTCGCCGCAGGATTCCGCGCAGCAGCGACGCCACCAGCAGGCAGACGATGACCGACACCAGCACAATGAGCCAAGGGTACTCCCCGAGCAACAGGCGTCCGCGCAGGCCCGGCGAGATGGCCCCCACCATGTATACGGAACCGTCCGTCCGCGGAGACGTCCACACCGCGCCGCGCAGCACACTGGCCGCCTGTGCACCCTCCGACGACTCCGTTTCCTGCGAGAAGAACGCCGTCAGGAACCCAGGAACAGCCGCCCCATCCCGCACCACCACCGCCACAACGGAACGCCGCGATGCCAGCGGCCATTCCATGCCCTCAAGCACCGCGTCCGGCAGACCACCGCCGGGTTCGATCGGCCCCGTTCTCTCTTGCGCGCTGACCTTCCACCATGCGCTGCGTCCGAAGAACCCCCCGGCCTGGCGTGCATGCAATCCTGTCTCATCGACTGGGAGCGGAAGCGCGGCATCGAGCGTACGCAGTGCCGGCTGGTCCCCCGCGGAGCCCAGCAGCAGGTAGTCCTTAACGCCGTCGGCGTTCAGCCCATCCGGCCCGGTTACCGTCACACGGAGCACCGGGTAGCCCGTCTGCGCCCCGAAGTGACCCATCATCACCAGGTACAGCTCCAATTCCTGGGCCGTCGGCTCCGAAGGCAGAACTACAGCCGTACCGGCCAGGTCGGCACGCCGCGTAAATGGATAACCCGCACTCGTAAAGAGCCCTAGATTGGGCAGCGCGGTCCAGTGGTGCAGGCCGCGGACGTCGAGGTAGCTGTCCTTGAGGATCGTCCCGGAGAATGCCGCCGCTGCCCCGGAGCACCCCGAACTCCTGGGCTCCCGGAAGGCAAAACGGAGCGTCAGCGTATTGGCGAAGGGGCGTAGAGCGGACACTGGAATCGCCAGCTCCGCCTCGGTGGTGGTGCTGGCGCGTTCCGTATGCGGCAGGGCGACGGAGTTCACATACGCTCCGTTGATCCACACCTCCAGCGCACTCCCATCCCCCAACACCGCCCCGTTGTACCGATAGTGCAGATGCAGCGGAAGCGTGCGCACCGCTTCACCGTACACGGCGCCTGGCGCCTCCCCGAAGAACAGGTCTGGCGGAAGCCGCAGCGATACGGTGGCCGGTTCACTGCCGTCGTTTTGAAGATTCGTTGTCTCCGCCACCGCGCCAAAGTCGGCCGTGCCTCCGCCGCTGGTGGGTAGCCATCGCGGAGCATCATCCAGGCCGCGTGGTGCCGGCAGCGGTACATCGGCCAGCGTCACCTGCGCGCCGGCGAGCCGGCCGTGCTCGAGCGCGAGGGCGGTCGCAGCCTGCAGCAGATCCTCACCGCTCGCACCCGCAATCACGAGCAGCTTCCCGAACGGGTCTGCCGGATTCGTGCGCATCGCCACCATAGGGCCCATCGGCGGCGCCAGGTTCAAACCAGCCGAAATCGCCGCGCGCTCTTCCACGATCACGATCGCGTTGCCGGCAGGTATTCTCCCTACCGTCACCGGGAACCGCACGGGACGGTCTCCCGCGGCGATCCCCAGCCACGACGCGACGATCCCCCCCGCCTGCATGCCCTTCTGCGTCGGGGTTCCAAGAAACACCACCGGCACAGAGGGCCGCGCGCTCACGCCGGCCTGCAGGAACGGCGTCGGCAGGAGCCTCAATTCGTCATCGAGCGGAACGGCGGTGCCGGTCAACTCGATGCTGGACCCCGCATCCACGTGGCTCCAGAGGGTCGTGTGCCTGGGGTCTTCGCACTCGCCGGCGTAGTGGCCGGTGAAGTCGAACCGCAGCTCATTGGTCCGGGCCAGCACCTCCGCTGGCAGCGTCAACTCGCTCTCGAGCAGCGGTCCCTGTTCCTTAGCCCGCACGGAACGAAGACGGCTCCCGGCGTGGGGCCGCTCCTCCGTGCTTGCATCCTCGCTCTGCCCAACCATGGACTGCGCTGCACTCACCGGCAATGCGGCGATGAGGGTGCCGTTCAGGCTCACCTTCAGTCCGCTCACCCCAGGCAGCAGTCCGGGCGAAAAGCGGTACCGCAGGTGAAGTGTCGCCGTCCGCACCAGCACACCCGCCGGCACGGCAAACGGCACAACGCGCTTGGCCGCCAGACCACGCAACGTAACCGTATCACTCACCCCGGCGTCCGCCAGGGTCAGCACACTGTGGAACTCCCCAACGGTCGACGGCGCGGCCGACGCACCCGCAGAGTGTGCCACCGCTGTGGTTCGCACGCCACTTGTGGATGCCACTGCTCCGTCAAGCGCCTCTGCCTGAGCCCCACCCGCGGTCCGTTCTCCTCCCAACGCCAGCAGCGCAAGCACAATGCCCGGCACCACGCTGGTCGCCCAGCGCCGGCTTGCGCCCTCCCGCTCTGCCCAGCCCGGGCCTCCGAAGAAGGCGTGCCGCAGCCCGCGCCCGGCCAGTCTCAGAATGCGCGCAAAGCTCCGGACCGGCTGGTCCGGTTCGCGGGCCTCGCTCCAGCCCAGCCACCGGTCGGCGCGCGCATACAGGATCATCGTCAGCGCCTCATACTCCGGCAGGGTCATGCGGTCGAACCTGGCCCGCAGCACACGTCCTTCAAGCGCCACCACGATGGCGGGCAGCACAGCCGTCCCGTTGGGCACGGGAAACACAAACTGCACGGTATCCCCGGGCCGCGCCTCCACGTCGTACTCCATGCGCGTGCGTACGCCCCCGCTCGACAGGTCCGCCGTGATCCCCCGCACCTTCGATCCGTCGGCGAGCACCACCTCGGATGGCACCGTCGTCTCGACCCGTACCGATCGCCTCCGCTGCAGGCTCTCCGACGCCACCGCGGCAGCCACACCCAGCAGCACCAGGTTGAACCCCGTCCACGCCGCGGTGATCGCCGTCATACCCAGGTGTCCGGGGTCGTATAACGTCGCCGGCCAGTTCGCGAGCCACGCCCAGCCGGGCACCTTCCAGGTGGGAAACTGCATCACGTGGGGCAGCGCACAGCACAGTGCGAACCAGTTTGAAACCAGAAGCACAAGCGTAGGCCTGGCGATCCGCGAATCGAAGTACTCCTGCTCCACGGTCTCACCGGGCGCCGCGGCCTTGAACCGTCCGCGCCCGGGGCTCACCAGCGCCAGCAGCGTCGGCCCGACCAGGTACGGAGCCAGCACCGTCTCGTAGATCTCGGTCCAGAACGAGTGCCGGTGCGAGCCCTCCATCCGCGAACGGGCCACGCGCGACAGCACCAGGTGCGGAGCCGCATACGCCAGGATCGCCGCCCAGTATCCCGGAAGGATCGTGTACCCGAAAACGAGGTACATCAGGGGAGCCGTCAGAAAGATCAACCGAGGCAGCGCATACAGGAAGTGAGACAACGAGCTGAAGTAGCACAGCCGCTGTGCAAACCGCAGCCCCGGCCCGAACAGCGGACTCTCCACCCGCAAGACCTGCACCATCCCGCGCGCCCACCGGATTCTCTGCCGTACATGCGCGCTCAGCCGCTCGGTCGCGAGCCCCGCCGCCTGCGGGATATTGATGTACGCCGAGTTCCACCCCAGCCGCTGCATCCGCATCGACGTGTGCGCATCCTCAATCACCGTCTCCGTCGCCATGCCCCCCACCTCGTCCAGCGCACGGCGCCGCAGCACCGCGCAGGAGCCGCAGAAGCAGGTTGCATTCCAAAAATCGTTACCGTCCTGCACCACCCCGTAGAACAGCTCATCCTCACCCGGCACGGCCTGGTGCTGCCCCAGGTTCCGTCCAAACGGATCGGGCGAGTAAAAGTGGTGCGGAGTCTGCAGAATTCCTAGCTGTGCATCCCGCAGAAACCAACCCATCGTCACCTGCAGAAAGCTTCGCGTCGGCACGTGGTCGGCGTCGAACACCACCACAAAGGGCGAGTCCGTCCGCTTGAACGCGGCATTCAGATTTCCTGCCTTGCCGTGGCCGTCCTCCTCGCGCCTGAGGTAACCCGCGCCCGCCTCCTCCGCAAAGTCGCGGAACTCGTCCCGATCCCCATCGTCCAGGATGTAGACATTCAGCTTGTCCGCCGGCCAGTCCATGTTCAGCGCCGCCAGCACGGTAAACCGCACCACCTCCAGCGGCTCGTTCAACGTGGGGATCAGCACATCGACCGCCGGCCAGTCGTAGGTATCGTCCGGCAGCGGCACCGGCATCCTCCGCAGAGGCCATACCATCTGCATGTACCCAAGCAGCAGCACGACGAATCCATAGCACTCCGCCAGCAGCAGAAGAGCCATGAAGAAGGCGTCAACCGTCCTCCAGTGAGGTCCGGCGGCGCGCAGCGTGGCCACCGTGGTCGCGACCCGCCAGAAGCCGTACCGAAAGGTCGTGTACACCGAGAGCAGCATCAGGGTCAGCGTCACCAGGTAGCTGCTTGAGCTCCGGTCCAGCCACATCGCCACCAGCACCGTGAGCCCGGCGACCAGCGTCTGCTGCGGCCACGGGAGACCAAGCACACCCGTCAATGCCAGAAACAGCAGCCCAGTGAGAAGCACGAGGAACCGCAGCACCGAAAGCGGCACGCTGTCGCCCGACTCCCACTCCCTCCAAAGCGGAGAAGCCCTCATCGTCCTCCACTCCGCAGGTTCCGCATCCCTGCCATCGCGGGCGGAGAGACCGTCCTCAGCCACGCCGCCACATCCTGGAAGTCCCGTGCTACCGGGCTCTCAGGGGCATAGTCGACGACCGTCATTCCTTCAGCCAGCGCCTCGCTCACCACAGGCGCACGGCGGATCACAAAGCTCAGCAGACGTTCTCCAAGCTGCCGCCGCAACACCTCCCGCACATCCAGGTGCAGCGCCAGCGAGCCGTCGAACTGGTTCAGCAGATAGAACGGCAGCACCCGGTTTCCGTCCGCATCCACCATGCCTTCGAAGTAGCGCTCCACCGTCTCCAGCCCGATCACAGAGTTCATGTCCGGAATCAACGGCACCACCACGGTAGACCCAAGCGTCGTCATCCTCCGCGTCAGCCACTCCGCCCCGGCCGGCAGGTCTAGCAGGATGCGGTGAGAGTCCGAGCCATTTCGCAGCACCTCTCCAACCAGTTGCCTCTGCTCGTTTCCGTCCCCGCCTCGAGGCGCAATCTCGTAGTTCACCACCAGGATCGGTGCGTCGTGGCTGCCCTCGGGAGGCGCAAACGCACGCTTCGCACCGGGAGTCACATCCCGTGCCCCGAAGTAGAACGGCAGTGGCGAGTACGGGGCCGCATCGCCCAACGCCACCCGCTCTCCGCTAGCCGAGAGCACGCGCCCCAGCGTCGCCAGCAAGCTCGTCCTGCCCACCCCGCCGGCAAGCGAGAACAACACCAGCAGCGGCGGTCTCCGCTCTCCGGGATCCCCAAGCTGCGTGGCCCGCGCCTCTCCTCCGCCCTCCCCCACAATCCCGCGCAGCGCTGCCCACCGGCCGGAGCCGCCGCGGCGCATCTGCTCCTGCACCCCCGTGCTCGCGCCGTAGCGCGCACCCGAGATCATCGTCCTTGTTCTGGTCCGCCGCACACCGCTGTCCGCGCCATACAGCCAGGCCGGCCCCGCGTACTCCTCCTCGTGTGCCGCCTCATCGTCGAACAGCGCCCCGGCGCTCCATACCCGCACACTGCCCGAAGCCGCACGGTCCTCCGGCTCGTCCCTGCTCTCCATGGGCAGAGGCGCCACCGATCCCCTGTGTATCTCCGCCAGCAGCGGCTCCTCGGCGGGATCGTCGACCCGCTCCCACATGCCGCTCCCTAACAGGTCGCCCGTTCCGCCGGACCGGCCACTCGCCCGCCCTGCCGCAGCTCCATGCGACCCGCTCGTCCACCCCACCGTCCCCGGAGCCCTGCCGGATCGGCTGCCCGAACTCCGCTCTGGTGCCCGGTCCGACACGCGTTCGGACACCCGTTCCCCCGCCTCGGCCGCAGCCCTCCTAAACCTCATCTCCAGCTCTTCGCGGAAGCTCTTCGGCGCCTCGTCCTGCTGCTCGTTCAGCCCGCGCGACCCGCCGTCGGACCCCAACTCCCGCATCGCCGAACGCGTGCTCGACTCCCTGAGCCAGGCGGCATTCTCACGGCCGGGGTCAACGCCCTCCCCCTCGCCCGGAACCTCCGCCGGCTGCTCATCTGCCTCAAACCAGGCTGCGGACTCCGACAGCGCAGTCTGTGGCAGCCCCCCGGAGTCGCCCTGCGTACCGCCCCGCTCCCGCAAACCCTCAGCCGCCCGCGCCCTCACCTCTTCGCGGTAGCGGCGCCGCGAGCTTGAAAAATCCCGGTACCGCGCTCCCTGGATGTTCGCCCACGTATACAGCGCGGCCACATCCTCCGGAGTTCCAGCCGCAAATCGCCCCCCGCCCGACCCCTGCCTTGGGTCGGAGCCGCCCTCCTTTGCCCCTGCGCTCGTCTCCCACTTGCCCATCGTGCAACACCGTTCCCGGGAACCGTTTAAGACACACTTCACCGCAAGCAGGGATTCCATGCGAGCCCTGCAGGTCCTACGAGCCTACGTTTCGCCCCCACCCCAGTCAATCAACCGCGCCGCCCAACGCGGTGCGACTTTTGTTGCACACCGCCACCCTCCCAGGCGCCCCTCCCACCCACTCGCGGACCCCGCCCATGCTACCTTGGGATAGTTGGTATTGAGAGCGTAGCTCAGTTGGTAGAGCATCGCCCTTTTAAGGCGTTGGTCCTGGGTTCGAGCCCCAGCGCTCTCACCATCACCCCTTCATCCGCTTCACAATATTTGTGGTCGAGAAGCCCTGCACCGTGGGCACAATCTCCACCCGCCCCCCCGCGGCGATCACGTCCTCCGCCCCCACCACCGTCGCCACCGTGTAGTCGCCGCCCTTCACCAGCACGTCGGGCCCAATCGCCCGGATCAGCTCCAGCGGCGTATCCTCCCCGAACAGCACCACCGCATCCACCGCGCCCAGCGCCGCCATCACACGCGCCCGTTCCCTCTCCTTCACGATCGGCCGCTCCGGCCCCTTCAGCCGCGAGATCGACTCATCCGCATTCAGCCCCAGCACCAGCTTCGTCCCAAACCGCCGGCACTCCTCCAACAGCGAGATGTGCCCCACATGCAGGATGTCGAAGCACCCGTTCGTGAACACAATCGTCTCCCCGGACTCCCGCCAGTTCTGCACCCGCACGTGCAGCTGCTCCCGCCCAAGCACCTTCTCGGCCGTGCTGTACCCCGCGCTCGGCGTCAGCTCCGTGATCAGCTCGTGATGCGCGATCGGCACAGTTCCCACCTTGGCCACCACAATGCCCGCCGCCACGTTGGCCAGCTCCACCGCCGTCTCGATGCCGAGGCCGCCGGCCAACCCCGCCGCCAGGGTAGCAATCACCGTGTCTCCGGCGCCCGAAACATCAAAGACCTCCCGCGCCCGCGCCGGCGAGTAAAAGTCCTTCTCGCCCGCCCCCCGCAGCACCGTGATGCCCTTCTCGCTCATCGTCACCACCAGGTACTCCAGCCCCGCAGCCCTCACCAGCTCTCGTCCCGCGGCAAGCAGCCCCTCGGTGCGAAACGACTCCACCCCCGTAGCCGTCGCCAGCTCGCCCAGGTTTGGACACACGGCCGTCGCCCCGGCGTACTTCGCAAAATCGCGCGTCTTGGGATCGGCCAACACCGGCCTTCCCGCGGCACGGGCAGCCGCGATCACCGCCCCGCAGAGCTCCTTGCTCAGCGCGCCCTTCGCATAGTCCGAGAGCACCACGGCATCGGCCTCGCCCACCAGCGCCACCGCCCTCTCCGTCAATCGCGCCATCTCACCCGCGGGCACCGCCTCACGGCTCTCCACATCCAGACGCATCATCTGTTGCGTCC
>JALYIA010000094.1 GCA_030776065.1 Acidobacteriota bacterium | reverse complement strand
CCCCTGGGAGACGGCCTGCCCGGACTGGCCGGGCGGCGCGGCGGCGGCGTAGGGCGTGGCAGGATATGGCGCGGCGTAAGGGGCGGAGGCGTAGGGAGCGCTCGCGGACGATGTCCCGGTACCGCCTGGGCGGGGGGATGAGGCGGCGGGCTGGCGGCCATCGGGGAGGACAGTGGCCGCGCTCGGTTTGGGGGTCTGCGGCGGGTTGGCGGTCTGCGCCGCGCCAGCTGCGCTCGCCACGTCGGACGGCGCGGCAGAGCCACTGACGGGCGCAGTGGAGACGACCGTCTGCGATCCCGCGGGCGGGTGGGTCCGGTCGAAGACGATCAGCAGCAGCAGGGCCAGGATGGCACAGCCCGCCGCGATCCAAAGTGGCAGGCTAACGCCGCGTCCGGAGTGCGGATCGGGCGGAGGAATATGGTCGGCTGCTGCGGGCTCTGCCGGGTCGGTCGCTGGACGGGGGGCAAACGGGCGGAAGCCCCTGGGGATCGCCGAGTCGTGTGCGGGAGCGGAGCCGGCCTGGTCCGGCCCGCGTTCGGCGGAGGCGAAGTTTGGCGGCGGAGCAGATTGCGACGGATCCGGAAGTTGTTGCAGCGAGGCGTCTTGCCGGGTTTGGGCGGCAGCGTGACGGCCTGCGGCGGCTCCGGTGGGTGCGGGATCCCCGGGCGGCATGTTCCAGGGCCGGCGCGCTACGGTGCCTACAAACGAGAGCAGCCGGCGAAAGGAAGGCTGGACCTCGGGGGCGGAGGGGTCGAGCTCGCGGCCCCCCGCGGCGAGGGCGATCACCTCCAGGAGCTCGGTCTGCGGGACGTTTCCGCCCTCCCGCAGGATGATGGACCGAAGGATCGAGCTGACGTCTTCGGGGAAGGCTCCACCGGAATCAAGCCGATCGACGAAGGCCGGCAGGTCCGCCGGCGCGCCGAAAGGGACGCCGTGCAGACCGAAGAGCTCATGCAGCTCGTTGACGTAGGGCGCAAAGCGGCCTGCGATCTCTTCGTTTGTGGACAGAACCGCCATCGTGGCGGATTGGATGCGCAGGAAGTGCCTGGGGCTGCCCGGCGGGAATACAGCTTGACAGGGCAAGGCCCGGGACGGAGGAACGGAGGGTCCCGGAACGGGGCGGCACGTCCGTGCGTACAATCAGTTAGCCATGGACTTCAAAGAGGCAATCAAGCTGGCGTTGCAGTCGCTGTGGCAGAACAAGATGCGCACGGTACTCACGCTGCTGGGCGTGGTCATCGGGGTAGCTTCGGTGATCGCGGTCGTCACGCTGGTTAACGGCGCGAATACGTACGTTACGACGAAGTTTACGCGTTACGGCGCGGACGTTTTCACGGTCTCCCGCATGCCGCAGATCATCACCAGCTCGGAGGACTACGTCCGGTTCCAGCGGCGCAAGAATATCCTCTACGACGACTACCGGTACGTGCAGGAGAACTGCAAGCAGTGCACCGGGATGGGGGCGCAGCAATCGGTGACGGCCAAGGTCGTCCGGGGCACCCAATCGGTGACGGACTGTTCGATCCGTGGCTACACCTGGATGATGCCGCAGCTTCAGAACCTGGACATCGCAGAGGGCCGGGGCTTCACCGACGTGGACGAGGAGCATGCGTCGCACGTGGCGGTTATTGGAACCGACATCCGGGACAACCTGTTTCCGGGGATCGATCCGCTGGGGCAGGAGCTTCGGGTCGACGGCCAGCCGTACACCGTGATCGGGGTAAGCGAGAAGCAGGGGAGCACCTTCGGCAACAGCCAAGACAACTGGGTGGGTATTCCGCTGACTGCGTTCCAGAGGAGCTACGGCTCAACGAAGTCCGTGACGATTTACGTGAAGGCCGGCTCGGCTGGTCCGCTGCTCGAACAGGCGGCGGATGAGGTCCGCGTGCTGATGCGCTCCCGCCGGCACGATCTGCCGGGGACTCCGGACTCCTTCGAGCTGGATATCAACAACACCCTGGTGGGCTTCTTCTCGACGGTGACGCGGTCGTTCGGGGCAGTGGCCGGCGCGATCGCGATGATCTCGCTTGTGGTCGGCGGCATCGTGATCATGAACATCATGCTGGTGTCGGTGACCGAACGCACACGCGAGATCGGCATCCGCAAGGCACTTGGCGCCCGCGGCAAGGACATCCTCCTGCAGTTCCTGGTGGAGTCCGGGGCGATGGCGCTGGTGGGGGGAGCGATCGGCGTCATCGGCGGTCTTCTGGTTGCTCAGTTCGTCACCGCGGTACTTGGATTTCCCTCGACTGTGGCCTTATGGAGCGTGCTGGTCGGGCTGCTGATGGCTACGGGCACCGGGGTGTTCTTTGGGGTGTACCCGGCGCGCAAGGCGGCCGCGCTCGATCCTATCGTGGCGCTGCGCTCCGAGTTGTGACACGAAGAATCCAGGGAACGCTTGCCACGCTCCGGGGCCAGTCAGGAAAGAGGAAGCAGGGTAGATGAGAATCGCCGACTTCAAAGAGACCGTAACGATGGCGCTCGATACGCTGCGCGCGAATAAGCTGCGGAGCGGCCTGACGATTCTGGGAATCGTGATCGGCGTGATGACCGTGATCACCATCTCCTCAGTGGTGAATGGCCTGAACGCCAGCGTGGCCGGCCTGGTGGAGTCGCTCGGATCGAATGTGCTGTTCGTGTTTCGCTTTCCTGTCTTCGGGCAGCGGCCTACCACGGAGATGCTCACCCGCAAGCAGCTGACGTACGACGACGCCATGGCGATGAAGTCCCTGCCGCATGTGGTTGCCGTGTCGCCCACGCTGCAGTACACAGACAATAATGCGCCCGGACGAGCCGGATCGACGGCGATCAAGGCAGGTTCGCGCAAGATGGAGAACACCATCCTTGCCGGCAATACGCCGGACCAGAAGGATGTGACGGATCTGAACCTGATCGAAGGGCGCTTCTTCAACGAGAATGACACGGCGCGTGCTTCGCGTGTGACGGTGCTCGGCTTCGATACGGCAGACCAGCTCTTTCCCGGTCAGAGCGCGATTGGCAAAGAGGTCTCTGCGGCGGGGATGTTGTTCACGGTCATCGGTGTGCTGGACAAGCAGAAGCAGGCGTTCGGGGGAGGCAAGAACCCGCAGGACAACCAGGCCTACTTCCCCATCACCACGTTCCATTCCATGCATCCGGAGTCGCTCGATTATTGGATCACTCTGAAGTATGACGATCCCAAGAACCGTGCCCTGGTCGAAGACGAGCTCACTGAGCTGCTCCGCCGCCGGCGCAAGGTGCTGAATGACAAGCCGGACAACTTCGCCATCTTCGGCACGGATTCCCTGACGCGGTTGTGGGATCAGATTACGGGCGGACTGTTTCTGTTGCTGTTCTCGTTGTCGAGCGTGGCCCTTCTGGTGGGCGGCGTGGGTGTGATGAACATCATGCTGGTCTCGGTCACGGAGCGAACGCGGGAGATCGGGGTCCGCAAGGCAATTGGGGCAAGCAGGCAGACGATCCTCACCCAGTTCACGCTCGAGGCCATCACGCTGTGTGCGGTGGGCGGTCTGATCGGTGTGCTGCTGGGCAGCGGGATCGCGTTTGTCATCAAGCTGCTGATGCCTGCGCTCGTCTCTCCCATGTGGATTGCGGTCGCCTTCATCTCTTCCTGCGCGATCGGTCTGATCTTCGGCATCTATCCAGCGTGGAAGGCCGCGAATCTGGACCCGATCGAGGCGTTGCGATACGAGTAGGCGGCAGCGCTCACCCTGTCCCGCGGGTTCTACTAGACTGAACGAATGGCGTTGTCCATCGAAGTGTTTACGACCCTGCTGACCGTTGGTGGACTCGTCTACATGCTTCTGGCCCTCTGGAGCGCCCGCGACTTCGGCAGGCTCGCGCGGCGCATGCGTGGAGAAGAGATCGATGGCCCTCGGTTCGCACCAGACGTGTCTATTCTGAAGCCTGTCAAGGGAGTCGACCCGAGGATGTACGGAGGTCTGGCAAGCCACTGCCGTCAGACCTATGCGGGCCAGTACGAGATTCTGTTCGCTGTGAGCGACCTGGCCGATCCCGCCGTCGCGGTGATTCAGCGGCTGCAGGCGGAGTTCCCCAGCGCGGCGATCCGGGTGGTGGAGTGCCGCGAACGACTTGGCACCTCCGGCAAGGTCAGTAACCTTGTGCAGGCGTTTGAGCAGGCACAGTACCCGTACGTGCTGATCAACGACAGCGACATCCGTGTCTCCCCGCACTACCTGACGCGGGTGATGCGGTGCTTTGGGGCTGACGGGGTGGGTATGGTGACGGCGCCTTACCTGGGCCGCACCGCCGCCGAGGGTGCTGCGCTCACCGTATGGGCGCGGCTTGAGGCGCTCGGGATCTCGACTGACTTCCTTCCTGGCGTACTCACGGCACGCAAGCTGGAGGGCGGCATCCGCTTCGGCCTCGGGTCCACGCTCGCTGTCTCGCGCGCGGCGCTCGAGGCGGCTGGAGGGCTGGCACCGCTGGTCGAGTATCTCGCCGACGACTACGAGCTTGGCGCGCGCGTCGCTGCGGCAGGATTCCGCGTAGAGCTCTCGGCCGAGGTCGTCGAGACGACGGTGCCGGCATACACGTTCCGCGGCTTCCTGGAACACCAACTTCGCTGGGCCCGCTCCACGCGCGACTCCCGCCGCCTGGGTTACCTGGGTCTCGGCATCAGCTACGCCGTCCCCTGGGCCATGCTGAACTGTGTTGCCACGGGCTTCGAGCTGTGGAGTTTCTCTTTGCTCAGCCTGGTGCTGCTGGCCCGCGTCGCAGTGGCGTTGTCGGTCGGTGTGGGCGTGCTGAATGACCCGCAGGTGCTGCGCGATCTTTGCCTGCTTCCGGTGCGGGACTGGTTTGGCCTGATCTTCTGGGCGTGGAGCTTTGCCTCCGACGAGGTGGTGTGGCGCGGCGAACGCTTCCGCCTCCGCCAGGGCCGGATCGTGCCGGCAGGAGGGCCGTGAACGCGGTGAGCGAACGCCTGGCAGGCGGCCCGGCGCGTGGCCTTGCCCCTGTCTCGAAGATCGTCCACGAGGCTGCCCACAGCCCTTCAACCCGGCGCGAACTTGTGGCGGCGCTGGGGGACGAACGGCCGATTGTCCAGTCGCGGGCCGCGAACGCTCTCAAGAAGCTGCAGGCCCAGCAACCGCAGCTGGTCGTGCCCTATGCGTCACGGATCCTCCGGGCGACGCTGCGCTGCGAGGTGCTCGAAGCCCGGTGGAATCTGACGATCGTGACCGGCAGCTTACCTCTGCGCGGCCGCAACCGGATGCTTGCTGTGGACCTGCTGTTTGAGGCGCTCGATGCACCGAGCCCGCTTCTCCGAACCTTTGCGCTGCAGGGCCTTGTCAATCAGGCAGCGCAGGACCGGACACTTCAAGCCCGAGTCCGCCCGATCCTCACCAGGTTCGCAACATACGGCACAGCCGCCATGCGGGCTCGCGCCCGCAAGCTCTCGCCTCTCCTGGGCGAGTTTGAGCGGAAGACGCCAAAGGCACGACGTACTGACGATTAGGAGAGCCAGAACTCATCTGCCAGCTCGATTCGGCGTCTCTACGCGTGCCTCGGGTGTTCCTGCTCTTTGTATCGCCGGGGTGCCTCTCCCGTACACGGTCGCTTATACGGGCGGAGTTTCAACTTCGAGCCCGAAGCGCGCCAGGTCGCGCTTCTGCAGGTGGTAGTCGATAAAGAAGCCGATGCCGATCGCCAGCGGAATGAAGCCGATCGCGGCGCCGGAGTAGATCTCGCGATCCCTCAGAATCAACACCAGCGACGAGAAGAACAGCATGAGGCCGACGCCGATCGAGCACAGCACAATGGCTATGCGGCGTGCGTTGGCCAGGCCCCGCAGCGGATACTTGGCGCGGTTCGCCTGCGCGTCGCCCTCTGTACTATCGCCCAGCAGCATCACGATCTCTTCGGGCTTCATGCCTCGGGCGACCATGGCCATCCGCTGCTCCGCCTTGATGCGGCGCGCATGCGCCTGGGAGAAGATGCCGGAGACGATGGCGACGCCCCCGAGCAAAATGCCGAAGATGGGAATTGCGAACGGGGTGTCGAAGATACCGTGCATGGAAACCTGCCTTTCTGCTGCCGTTAGACAACGCACGTGTCTGGAAGTTTCAGCCGGGCTGCTGAAACTTTCCGGCGCTCTTTCGGTCTAAGCTGGCCTGATACGGTGCCAACTCAACCCATGCGCGACGCAGGCTTCGAGCAACTGGTTCGCGAACACCAGGCTATGGTCTTCCGCACCCTTACGCGCCTCACCGGAACCACAGAGCACGTAGAGGATCTCGCCCAGGAGGCATTTCTCCGCCTCTATCGCGCCCTGCCTGCGTTTCGCGGAGAGGCGCTGGTGTCCACGTATCTCTATCGCATCGTCGTCAACGTTGCCCAGAACGAGTGGAAGCGCCGCCGCCGCGACGATCGCCCCCTGGTCTCCCTCTCCGAACCCCTGCGTCGGGACGACGGCGCACGGTGCTGGGAAGATCGCCTGCCCGACCAAACCCCTGACGCGGCCGCCCAGATGCAACACGCCGAGTTCGCCCGAACCGTGGAGGAAGAACTGCACCGGCTGAGCAACGTGGAACGCGCCGTTGTGGTCCTTTATCATCAGGAGGAGCGCAGTTATGTGCAGATATCCTGCGCGCTGGGTCTTCCCATCGGCACGGTGCGAACGCATCTACACCGCGCCCGCAAGAAGCTCCGCGAAGCCATCGCCGCGCGCCAGGCCCCGTTGACGGCCCATGCGCCCCAACCCGGACGACAAACACCCGAAAGGAGCCCCGCATGGACCGGCAGCCGCTAAGACCCTTCTCGCCCAACCGCACTGCGGACGAAGTGGAGGCGGAGGCTCTGGAGGGTCGCATCGTGGCCGTTCTTGAGGGCGTGCCCTCGGTTCGTATCCCCATGGACTTCGCCGCTCGTGTCACCTCGCGCTTGCCGGCCTGCAGTCCGCATACACCGGTCTCGCTCCCTCCAACACGCGTCGGCTTCGGCGTTACCGTGGCTGCCCTGGTCCTGCTCCTTGTGGGAATGGTGCTCGTCGCATCGCGCGCCGGCGGCCCCCAACCTCTGCTTTGGACCACCCTGGAGTGGACATTGTCTGTCCAGTTCTGCGCTCTTGCCGTCTGGCTCACGGTCTTTTACCGGCAGCCGGACTAACCCAACGCCGCAGCTAGACGAGCTCCTGCGTTCCGCCCCGAATTCTTTCCCCTCTGCGCACCGGACCGATTTGCCGGGATCACCCGCCCGTTACCGGTTCGGCTGATTGCTCAGGATCTCCTTGCCGCCCTCCTTCGTGATGACGTATACGGGTGTGGGAAGGGCCGGGGTTCCGCTGGGTTGTGCCCCCAGGTCCTGCCACAGAAACACGCGCTTTGGACCCGCCCACTCCGCGGCGAGCGATTCCCGGCTTTCGAAGACACGTGGTGCATCCGAGAAGAACGAGCCGTACCAGAGGTTCGATGACCGCCCGTACATGGGCGTCCCGCGATACTCCGGCTCCGTGAGGATATGGATCGGATCGACCGCTACGACCCGCCCGTCCATCCTGCGATACCCGGGCCGTTGCAGATAGAAGGCAAGCGTGGCTCCGAACTCGTACTCCTGGTGGATGACCACAAGCGGCGCAGGATTGCCGTCCGTCTGTGATATTGCTGGCGCAATTGCGCGGGCCAGGTCAGCCGAACTCAACACGGGGGCGAACCGCTGCAGGCCAAGATGCGCGGCCAGCAAGAATCCAAACCCGCCTGCTGCAAGCGCCAGCACCGCCGCACGAGGGCGCCCCACTGCACGCAGCCAGTACGACGCAAGCGGGCCGGCGGGCAGACTCAACGCTGCAAGTACCAGTGGGATGCGAAACAGCCCGAGCGCCTCTGCGTTCAGGTCCATCACGTGCCCCATGCTTAGCGCGTACTCTCCGGGATTCTGATTGAGCAAAGCGGCGAGGTCGCTTCCGGAAGCCGGCGCACGAGCATGCAGGAGCAGGTACAGGCACACCGCTGATGCGGCCAGGCTCAGCGCAACCAGCACACCCGTCGCGCGGGCTATGCCAGTACCCACCGTGTGCAGCTCGAAAGCTTCGTGTTGCTTTCCTGCCGTGGTGGTCGGTACAGACTCGCGGCCCGGGGACCAATTCCCCATGCGGTCCCCCGCATCCCCTCGGTCCGCCTCGGCCATCCATCCGGCGAGCAGCAGGATCGCGGCAGGCAGCGCGGGCAGCACGTAGTACTCCTGCCGGGTGGAGGCCGAGAAGAACACCACTGGTACCGCGGTCCACACCAGCAGAAGCAGCGGCAGCCCTTGTCGGCTGCGCCTCCAGACCTGCTGGACGGCATGCGTTACAGCCTGGAACAGAAAGGCCGACCACGGCATGAGCCAGACAAGGCACAGTCCCCAGAAGAGCCACAACGGCACGGTGTCGTAGTCGCGCGGGACCCGAAGATTCAGGTACCGGAGCACCTGTTCGTTCACGAAGTAGAACCAGGTCCAGCCGTGGACGTTTCCTTCAGTCGGCAGAGGGACGTTCCAGTGCGGCTCCCCGTGCGAACTGTGCAGCGCGAAGCCCAGGCTCCCTCGGCTACCCTGGGCCGGGTTCGCCAAACCGATCGACACATGCCATGGTGCCGCGAGGGCAAGGAACACCATAGCTGAAGACACAGGGTGCAGCCCGCGCACCCTCCGTATCGCGCCGCCGACCCCGCGCGTCAACACCAGGTAAAGTGCGGTAATGCCCACCGGGAACACCACCCCGATCATCCCCTTCGTCAGAATCCCCAGCGCACATGCCCCCGCAAACAACCAGCACAGGTGCGGAGGCGGTGCCTCCTCTCCCTCAATTCGCCAGAAGGCATACATGGAGACGGCGAGCCACAGGCACAGCATCGCATCGGGCAGCAGAATCCGCGTAAACAGAAAGATCCCGGGACTGGAGAGCAGGATCAACCCGGCATACAGTCCGGCGCGTTCCCCGTGCGGCAAGGCTCGGCCGGCGCCGTACGCTCGCCGCGCGAACGCTTCCACGAGTAGCGCAAGCGCAAGCACGGTCAAGGCAAGCGGCACGCGCGCGGCGACTGCGAGCGCCTCGGGAGAGCCATGTCCCAGCGCCTGAGAGACGCGCATCGCAGCTGCCATAACCCAGTAGAGAAGGGGAGCCTTCTCCAGGTACCGGATGCCGTTGGCATACAGCGTCACGAAGTCGTGGCGCGCAAGCATCTCGCGAGCGACCTCAGCATGCACCGAGTCAGCATCGTCCAGCAGCGCAGGAGCCCGCAGCGTAAAGCTCGCGTAGAACAACACCCAGAGCCCCAGGATAGCCAGCAGGGTCGTATTCGGTCGTCGCGACGCAGTTGGCATTGAGGCTAGTGTAAGACGCTCAAGTACACTAGGTGCGATGGGTCCTGGAAGGCAGCGCATGCGGCCGATCGGCGCCGGCGAGGAGCGCGTCAGGCTGGTGCAGCTTGCCGGCGGCAACGCCCCTGGCCCAACGGCCGAGATGATCTTCGGCGACTGGTACCCGGCGTGCCGCGCAAACCGTCTGCGTGCAGGAGAAGCGACCACTGTGCTGCTGCTAGGAACTCCCCTGCTGGTCGGCCGCCGGAGCGATGGCCGCGTCTTCGCCATGCGCGACCTCTGCCCCCACCGCGGCATTCCGCTCTCCGCCGGGTGGTTTGATGGTGACACGGTGATGTGCAAGTATCACGGCTGGCGCTTTGATCCGTGTTCCGGCCGCTGCGAAGAGATCCCCTCTCTTACCTCCTCCGACACGCTGGACCCGAACAAGATCTACGCCGGCGCCTACCCTGCCGAAGAGCGCGATGGTTTCTGCTGGGTCTACCTCCCGGAGCCCGGAGTCGGCCGCGTAAGCGGGGAGTTCGTGTTGCCTGCGCTGCCCGAAGTTCCCAAGTTCTCCGCCCGCTTTCGCTCAGCGCATCTTTCCGCAGACCTGCCCTGCAACGTCGATCATGGCATTATCGGGCTCATGGACCCCGCTCACGGACCGTTCGTTCACCAGGCCTGGTGGTGGCGTTCGGCGGCGAGTATCCATGAGAAGGCCAAGCACTTCGAGCCGATCCACGATCTCGAACATCGAGGCCACGACGCAGGCTTCCGGATGACGGCCCACGCCCCCAGCGGAAACTCACTTCCTTACAAACTCCTCGGGGTCTACGGCGAGCCTGTCACCACCACGATCGACTTCGTCATGCCGAACCGCCGCTACGAGACGATCCGGTGCGGCGAGAAGTGGTTTTCGAGCCTCACCATCGTCACCCCCGTTACCGCTTCCACCTGCCGCATCGACGTCGCCGCTGCGTGGAACGTCTTATACTCCGTGCCCCTTGTACCCTCCGTCCTCAAGTTCTTTGCGAGGAAGTTTGTCCGGCAGGATCAGGAGACGATGATCGAACAAGCCCAGGGTTTGCGGTTCGGGCCCGCACTTATGCTGATCGACGACGCAGACAAACCCGCGAAGTGGTACTTCGCCCTCAAACAGTCCCGCCTGAAGGGAACCGCAGAACACCCCATGAGCGGCCCGGTCACGCTGCGCTGGCGCAGCTGACGCGCTGCTGGCCGCCGCAGTCCTCCTGGCGCCCGACGCGCTGCCCCGCGCTCCGGACGGACCCCATACCCTTCCTGTCAGGGCGATGGATTTGCCTGCTGCGGTAGACTGCTCCCGTCGCCGGAATCTAGGAGTGTTATGCGCCTGCGCGGGATGGCTGCACTGGTTGGTGGATCGTTCTGGATGTTCACGGCCGCTGTTTTGTTCGGCCACGCTGCTCCTCTGCTGCGCGCTCCCAGCCTCGGTGAAGGGCAGATCGCGTTCCGGTACGCGGACGATGTCTGGGTAGTGCCCCGGACCGGCGGCGAAGCCCGCCGTCTCACGTCCACCGCACACGTCAACGCAGGGCCCTTCTTCTCGCCCGACGGCAAGACCCTCGCCTATTCGGCAAGCACCGCTCCCGGCGGAGACGAGGATGTCTACACTCTTGCCGCGACAGGCGGCCAGCCCAGGCGCATCACGTTCCGGCCCGGCGGCAACTACGTGGTGGGATGGACGCCCGACGGCCGCGACCTGCTGGTCGCCGGCATGCAGGAGTCCGTCAGGACATACTTCGAGCTGTACCGCGTGCACGCCGATGGATCCGGTCTGCCGGAACGCCTCCCCTTGCCCTCTGCTGCCACCGGATCGATCTCGAGCGACGGACGGCAGATGGCCTATAACCCGTGGCTCCAGTGGCAGGGGGAGTCGTGGAAGCGGTACCGCGGCGGACAGACGCAGCCCGTCTGGCTGATCGACCTCAAGACGCTCGATCGGGTCAAGGTCCCGCGCGACAACTCCAACGACCTCGATCCTGTCTGGCTCGGCGACACGGTTTACTTTCGCTCGGACCGCAGCGGTCCCATCACGCTCTTCGCCTATGACCCTCGAACCAGACAGGTGAAGCAGTTGCTCGAGAACAAGGGGTACGACATCAAGACCCTGACCGGTCGAGGAGGCCAGCTCGCCTACGAGCAGTTCGGAACCATCCACGTCTACGACATCGCCTCGGCCAAAGATGAGACGATCTCAATCTCATGCGCTGACGATCTCCCCGCGCTGCAGCCGCGTGTCCACAAGATAGCGGCCGATGAAGTACAGAACTCCGCCATCTCGCCTACGGGTGTTCGCGCCGTATTCGAGGCGCATGGCGAGATCTTCACCGTGCCCGCCGACAAAGGCGACGTACGCAACCTGACCAATACATCGGGCGCGGCGGAACGCGAGCCCGCCTGGTCTCCGGATGGCCGGCAGATCGCCTACTTCAGCGATGCCACGGGGGAGTATCAGCTCTATATCCGCGATCAGCTTGGTCTTGCCGCCCCGAAGATCGTCGAACTGGGCGCTGGCAAGGGCGCCGAGACGACATACTTCTACTCGCCGCGCTGGTCGCCTGATTCCAAGCGCATTCTCTTCAGCGACAAGCGGCTCAACCTCTGGTACGTCGATGTGGACGGCGGCCGGCCCGTCAAGGTGGACACCGACCTGCGCGAAGGATTCGGCCCCGCGGGTTTCAGCGCCAGCTTCTCCCCCGACGGCAAGTGGATCCTCTACGCCCGCTCGCTTCCCAGCCTCGAGAACGCAGCGTTTCTGTACTCCATCGCAAGCGGCAAGACCACCCAGATCACCGACGGCATGAGTCACGTCACCAACCCTGTCTTCGATGCAGGCGGCAAGTACGTCTACTTCACCGCGAGTACGGATATCGGCCCTGCCATCGACGGCTTCGGTCTCGGCAGCCTGAACCGGACCACCAGCGCCAGCGTCTACGTCGCAGTGCTGTCCAAGGACGAGCCGTCCCCCATCCCTCCCGAGAGCGGAGACGAAAAGGCAAAGGACGAAGCAGACAAAAAGGCTGCGCCTGCGGACGCCGGCAGGACGGACGAGAAGAAGGACGCCGCCGTGAAGCCGGACAGCGCCGCAAAGAAGGATCAGCCGAAGCCTGCGGCCACTGACATCCAGGTCAAGGTGGACCTCGACGGAATCCAGCAGCGCATCCTCGCTCTTCCCATTCCGGCGCGGAACTACGTTTCGCTCTCCCCCGGCACCAAAGGCATACTTCTGCTGGGCGAAGGAGGCGCAGCGGCGAACCCGTCCGCCGAGGGGCCTCCGCTGTTGAGCTCAGTGTGGCGGTTCACGCTTGAGACGCGCAAAACAGAAGACGTCCTGCATGGGGCCCTCAGCATCCAGACCTCGTTCGATGGTGAGAAGATGCTGTACCACAAGGGCGAAGGGTGGTTCATCGCCGCTGAGGCAGATCTGAAGCCCGAGGCCGCCGACGGTACCCCCGGCAAGCCCCTGCACATGGACGGCATGCAGGCCAAGGTGGATCCGCGCGCGGAGTGGAAGCAGATGTTCGCGGAGACCTGGCGCATCGAGCGCGAGTTCTTTTACGATCCCGGCTTCCACGGTCTTGACCTGAAGAAGATCGCGGCGAAGTACGCGCCCTTTGTGGACAGCCTGAGCACACGCACCGATCTGACCTACCTGCAGCAGGAGATGCTGGGTGAAATGACGGTAGGCCACATGTTCATCCACGGCCCGGGCGAGCACGATCCTGCAGCCAAGACCGGACTGCTCGGAGCAGACTACGCGATCGACCGGAATCGTTACAAGTTCTCGCACGTAGTGAGCGGAGGCAACTGGAACCCGAAGCTCTACTCGCCGCTCACGCAGCCCGGCGTCAACGTGCACGATGGAGAGTACCTGCTCGCCGTCAACGGAACCCCGCTCCACGCCACGGACAATCTGTACTCCTTCTTCGAGGGTCTGGCGGGCAGGCAGACCACCTTGACCGTCGGCCCCAATCCGGAGGGAACAGCCTCGCGCGATGTGCTCGTCGTTCCGGTCGAGAGCGAGCGTGAGATGCGGGAACAGGCCTGGATCGAAGCCAACATCAGGAAGACCGACACGCTCTCCGGCGGACAGGTGGCATATGTGTACCTGCCCAACACCGCAGGCGCGGGGTTTGACAGCTTCAACCGCTACTTCTTCGCGCAGGTCCACAAGAAGGCAGTCCTGGTCGATGAACGGTGGAACCAGGGCGGAGACATCGCCGACTACGTCATCGATGTGCTGAAGCGTACCCCGATGCTGAACTACGAGTCCCGTCAAGGCCTTCGCACCGTCGAACCTACAGGGGCGATCTTTGGGCCCAAGGCCATGCTGATCAACCAGAATGCGGGCTCCGGCGGAGACGCAATGCCGTGGCTGTTCCGGCAGGCAAAGCTCGGTCCGCTGGTCGGCACCCGAACCTGGGGAGGACTCGTGGGCATCGGCGGATATCCCTTGCTGCTCGACGGCGGGCGCGTCATGGCTCCCCGGACCGCGTTGTACGGTCTGGGCGGCGAGTTCGAGATCGAGAACCATGGAGTCGCGCCGGATGTGGACGTAGAGGATGACCCCAAGGCGGTCGCGGCCGGTCACGATCCACAACTTGAGCGCGCCGTCACGATTCTGCTGGACGAGTTGAAGAAGAACCCGCCGTCGCAGTTCGCGGTGCCCGCGTATCCGAACTACCATGCCGCGGACGGCCTGGGAGTGCGCTAGGCGTTCCCGGTCACGCCGTCGCGTGAACCTTGAACGCACTCACCAGCACGTACAGCTCCGAGGCCATCGAGGAGAGGCGATCGCAGGTCTCCACCGCCGTTCCCGCGGTCTGAACGCGGACCTCGATCACACCGGTCATCTCCTGCAGATTTGCGTTGACCGACGATGCCGCAAACGTCTGCTCGGAGGACGCGGTGGCGATCTCCGTCACCATCTTCTGAAGCGCGGCTGAGCCCTGGATGATGTCCTCGAGCGCATGACCGGCGGAGTGTGCGCTCGCCACGCCCGTCTCCATATACTGAATGGTGGCGCGCATCGCGTCGACTACCTCGGATGTGCCGGTCTGGATCGCGCGGACCGTGCTGTCGATCTCCCGCGTGGCATTGCCTGTGCGCTCCGCGAGGCGCCGCACCTCGTTCGCGACAACGGCGAATCCACGGCCGTGCTCTCCCGCACGGGCAGACTCGATGCTCGCATTCAGCGCGAGCAGGCTGGTCTGGCTGGCGATGTCGTCGATCACGTGAATGATCTTTCCGATTGCGCTCGATGCCAGCCCGAGTCCCTCAATGCGAGCCGCCATCTCCTTGTTTGCGAGCACAAGCTGCTGAATCGAAGCGACGGTCGTCTGGATTGTCTGGCCGCCGGAATGGGCACTCTGCTCCGCCAGGCGGGCATCGGACGCCGCGCTTTGGGTGGATCGGCTGATCGCCTGGATCGCGCTTGAGATCTGCGCCATGCTGTGGCTGATCCGTGCATTGTGCTCGCGATGCTGCGTCGCCTGCATCACGCCGCTCTGGGCTGTGCGCGCGATCTCCGCGCTGGACTCCGCCACGTCGCGTGCGTTTTTGGTGGCCGCCACGACGATCTTCTCAATCCGTTCGGTAAAGAGGTTGAAGGAGCGCGCCACTTGTCCGAACTCAGGCGAGCCATGCACGTCCAGCCGTGCCGTAAGATCACCGTCACCGCGCGCGATATCCTGCATGCGTTCTGCAAGCGCAAGCAGAGGAAGCACCACCCTGTACTGCAGCAGCCTCCACGCGCCTCCGCAGGCCACAAGCGCGAAGGCGATGCAGAACCAGCCGATCGTCCGGGCGTGAACGCTGGCCGTATTCACCGCCTCCACCTCGCCCGCGACAGCACCGTTCAGGCTCTCCGAGAAGCTCCTGAGACTTGCGCTCATGTGCTTGTCTTCGGCAGAGAGGGAGCGCAGCTGCCCCTGCAGCTCGGGCGAGACATGGTCCTTGGCAGAGAGCGCCGCCGCGTAGACCAGCGTGGCGTGCTGCCGCAGCAAGACAAATTCGGCGACCATCGCATCGCACTCCCCCGCAAGCTGGGGCGATGCGGCAACTGTATCGCGCACCACGGAAAGCGCGCTGGCGGCCGCGGTCGCCTGCTTGTCCGCCTCCGCAAGTGCGTTTGGGTCCTCGAGCATGATGGCGTCTTTGTAGCGTCTGCGCGAGTTTTCAAACTCCGCACCCGCCTGCGCCATCTTCACGGCCGCCGGAACAAGCGACGTCGAGACTCGTGCCATACGCTGGTGGGTCATCCCAGCGTTGCGCTGTTCGATCACAAGCAGCAGCAGATAGCCCGCCGCCAGGAACGACAGGATGGCGAGAACACTGGCCTTGATGCTGCGATTCATTGAGAACACTTTGCGCACCTGGTCACCTCACCGCGATCACTTTCACCCGCTCATGCGGGGCATTCGGCCCTATGTATCCGATGGCTCCCCGCGTACGCGCCACGTACTCCACCAAGGCGGTTTCGGAATCAAATGCCCGCGGCAACACAGCCTGGCCCGAGAAGAGCAGGCTGCGCCAGTTTGCGCGGAACGCGGTGTCGGAGCGGCCGAGGAACCTGCTCAGAAAATACCGGTGTACGGTCCCCTCCTTCAGCAGTACGGGCGCAACCGGAGTGCCGTCCGGCAGTGTAGATGCAATGCCGAGGAAGATGTCGCGAAGCTCGCTCCGGCTCAACGCGGCGGCCTTCAAGGCAGGATTCGCAATCACTAGAACCTGTGCGTATCCGAGTGGAGAAAGAACAAACACGAGTTGGAGCAGAATGATGAGGCGTCTTTTCATGGATGTGGTCTCGTTCTTTAGAGCCGCTGCTCTCTGGGATCTTGCTCTGCTTTCACGTCCTCAGAACGTAACGCCGAGCTTCAGCAGTGCAAGGCGCGAATCCGCCTGCAGTCCGCGCGCGTTGTTTGATGTGCTGAACCCAATCTCCGTGCCGTCCAGAACGTGCTCCTCCGCCTTCAAATACAGGAAAGGAGTCGCATCGTAGCGCGCCGAGATCGTCCAGTCCTTCTGGAATCGCGCACTCGACACAGGAATTCCCGTGTTGATCGAACTGCTGTAGTACACACCGCCCGTCAGCTTCTCTGTCAGCTTGTAGCTTGCCATCACGTAAAACGAGCGCTGGTCCACCTTGCCCGGCCTGGCGGGGAAGCCCGTGAAGGCGATCGTGGGGTTCGAGGTGGTGCGGTTGTACTCCCCGCCCACGAACGCCCGCTTGCGCTCGTAGGAAACAAAAAGCGTGTAAGGATGCAGATGCTTGGCGGAGAACTCTCCCTGCAGTCCCACCTGCGTGACCTGCACCGCTCCTCGCGGGTTTTCGCGGCTTGCGTTCGCGCCTGCGGTCAACCCGGGAATCGGGGTGACCCAGCGGAACGTCAGGCCTCCGACACGGCTGGTCAGCCCGTTCGGGAACGAGAGGCCGTTGTCGCGCAGCGGTTCGAAGGAGCCGTCCTGCGAAGGCACGCGGCGCTCTCCGCCCCACAGTCTGTACTTGATTTTGCCGAACGACTCCCCCAGCGGTACAGAGCCATAGACGACGCCGCCGAAGTGGCTGAGCAGGGTGGTTCGGCTGGCGAGAGGGTAGACCGACTGCGGCAGCAGAATCCACAGGTACGCAGGGTCCACATCCTGAATCTCATTCAGCATCCCAACCGGACTCTTCACCTTGCCGGCGCGGATGCCGATCCGCTCGTTGAACTTGTAGTCCGCCTGCGCCCAGTCGAGCGTAATCGCATTGCCGTAATCGCCAAGCAGGAAATAGCGGGCCTGGACCCCGATTCGCAGCTTTGGAGCGGGTACCGCGCTCAGATTCACCACTGCCTCGGTCCACCCCGTGGAGCCGTCCCTCGAGGGCGTGGTGTTCCAGTTGTTGCCGGTGCTGAACAGAAGAGCCTGCGTTGCGTAGCCATGCACCTGGACGTTCGTGTCATCCAGATTGATTTGCGCCGAGGCCCTATGGGACGCGCACGTGGGCAAGAGCAGGGCCAGAGCAAAAAATATAAGAGAACGCCTCACGATCCAATCTCCCGTAGTGTCGCGTGCGGCGCGCTGCAGGAAGATTGCTCCCGGCCACGGCGCACGGCAGTACAGAGGCTGTATCGGCGGAATCTGTTTCGAGGATGAATCCTCGAAACAGAGTGCACGAGTTGCTAGAACGCCGGGACGCCTTCGTCGGTGACCAGCTGGTCTACGTTGATGTTCAGGGCCTCCCCCAGGCGGTTGAAGCCGTCGATCCAGTCCGGAGACCAGTACTCCTTGCCATCGCGGCGGTACAGGTCGTTCCAGATATTCTGGGCCTGCCACAGGTTGGGCTCAAACGGCATTGCCCGCAACGCCTGCGCGATCGCGAGTGCCGCCTGCAGCGCCTGGTCCGGAGCCCGTCCGGCGTCGACCGCAGACTCGAGCTTCACCATCGCCCACTTCATCCTCTGGCCGGCCGCGTAGGAGAGGTTCTGGCTGTCCAGGATCACCTGGTCGGCCGTCGCGCGCGCAAGCAGCGAGGAGACCTCCGCGGGATCGAATGGATCGGCCTCGAGCGCACGCCGCAACGTTGCATTCAGCGCAAAGTTCGCCGCCAGCGCCAGCGCCGGCGGAGCCGCCATTCCGGACTCCGTCAGGAAGCGCAGCAGCGAAGCATGGTCCTCGTAGATCTTGCGCAGCGAGTCTTCCATCTCGGCCAGTGTGCGGTCTAGGATCGTGCGGAGAATCCGGTGCTGTTCGTCCGAGAAGAGGCTGTTCAACGAATACGCCAGCGTCCCGAAGAAGCGGTCGATCAGCCGGATGACCTCCGGCAGATTGGCGCGGCGTATCGCGGTGCCGATCTCCGACGAGAACCTGGCGAAGGCAGCCAGATCGTCGGCGCTGTCCGCATCGTAGCGGCGAACCGCCGCCGACAGGTTCTGATCTCCCAGATGAAGTACGGCGAAGCAAATATCTTCCGTCTCTTCGGTGATGCGTGAGCGAATCTGCGCGCGCCCTACGGCCACTCTACCGCGGCCGGAGGTAAAGCTCTCATACGCGGTTCGGTGCAGGTCGAAGCAGAAGAGCTCGCCGCGATCGGGGTAGGCGCGAAAGATGGACGAGATCGCGTAGTGCGCTCCTACCTGCTCCAGCCCGATCCGCAGAGGACGCACGTAGCGGCGATAGATCTCCGCACCGTCGCCCAACTCCGGCAGGTTGGATTTCGCGCGATCCAGCACCGCGAGAAAGCGATCCTCGAGTGCGGTGCCAAGCTCGCCGAAGAGCTCGGCCGCGAGCTGAAGCGCGCGCCCCGCGTAGGCGATAATCTGCACCGTCTCAATGCCCGAGAGCTCATCGAAGAACCAGCCGCAGGAGGTGTACATCAACTGCGACTGGCGGAGCAGCTCCATCAGTTCGAGCACCGTGGTGCGCTCGGAGGGATCGAGCGGGCGCGTCGCATGGGTCTCGAGGAAGCGATCGACGGAGGCCGGCGCGCGGTCCAGCATCACCTGGATGTAGCTGTCGCGCGCGGCCCAGAGGTCGTACAGCAGAGGCGCGGCGAGCGTCTCGGCCAACGGCGCAATCGCATCGCGCAGCAGGTCAAGAGCCTCGCGCAGCGGACCGCGCCACTCCTGGGTGCAGCCTGGCTTGCCTCCGTTGCAGCCGCAGTTGGAGCGCCAGCGCTCGATGCCGTGCGCACAGGACCAGGAGGTGTCCTCCGCGACTTCGGCCTCCCAGCGCGGCGGAAACAGCTCCAGAAATTCGCCGTAGTTGGTCAGCCTCGCGAGGCCGTTCTCCTCCAGCCAATGCATCGCGTAGGAGAGCGCCATCTCGCCGTGCTTGTGGTGATGGCCGTACGACTCTCCATCGGTTGCCACATGCGCGAGCTGCGGTTGAGCGGCGTCCGTGGATGTCTTCAACGAATCGAGCAGGCGTCGCGCGAAGTCTTCGCCGGAGTTCAGCAGGCCTTCGAAGGCGATGGCGCGGGAGACGGGTCCGTTGTAGAAGAAGACCGCGATCGAACGACCCTGGTTCAGCCGCACCCAATAGGGCTTGGTCGTGTCGACCGTCGCGCCGGGAGTCTGTGTCCATGGAGCGGAATCGGGCGGCCAGACGATGGCTCGATCCGTCTCGGCCGCGTGCGATGCGGAGCCGCTTGTGTCTGCGCTGCTGCCGCCGCCTTCCCCCGCGGTAGCGAGCGAGCGGATCCGCGCACACTGGTTGGGCGCAAGGATCGTGAAGCGGATCCCTTCGGCAGCCATCAGGTCCAGCACTTCGCGATTCACGGCGGTCTCCGCAAGCCACATACCCTCGGGGCGGCGGCGGAAGCGGTGCTCAAAGTCGGCGATGCCCCAGCGGATCTGGGTGATGGCGTCGCGCCGGCTGGCCAGCGGCATGATGGCGTGGTTGTACACCTGCGCGATCGCCGAGCCGTGGCCGTTGTACCGCACCACGCTGGCGGCGTCCGCATCGAGGATCATCCGATAGGTGCGGGGCGCCTTCTCTGCCAGCCAGGAGAGCAGCGTAGGCCCGAAGTTGAAGCTCATCCGGGCGTAGTTGTTGACGATGCGGGTGATCTGGTCCTGCTTGTTCTGGATGCGGGAGGCGCCGTTCGGGGCATAACACTCCGCGGTGATGCGGTCGTTCCAGTCGTGATACGGCGCGGCCGAGTCCTGCACCTCCACCGTCTCCAGCCATGGATTCTCGCGCGGCGGCTGGTAGAAGTGGCCGTGGACGCACACAAACGGCTGGGCTGCCGTGGCTTGGGCGGGGGAACGTCGTGCGACTCGGGGTGTGCGTGACTTTGCTGACATCGGTTCTTCTGTGATGCTACCGGATTCGGCCGGTCCGGTTCGGGCTGCCGCTACGACTTACGGGGTGCGGCCGTCGCGACGGCGGGCGTTTGGCCCGCAGCCGGTTGAGTCGATGCGGCCTGTGAGACCTTCGTAACAGCGAGTAGCATCTTATGGCTATTCACCAGACAGACGGCCGAAGCCAGACAGAAGACGGGACAGCATGGACTTGATCGGGGTCGTGGAGCATCACGGGTACGCGGTGGTTGCGGGTGGAATGTTTTTGACGGCTGCGGGTATACCGCTTCCGGCTTCGGTCTTGCTGCTGGCTGCGGGCGCTTCGATGCGTCCGAATCCGGCGCACCACGATCCGCTCCACCAGGTGCTGAGTCTTGGGGCGATGATCCTGCTGGCGTGGGTCGGGGCGACTCTGGGCGACACACTGCTGTACTTCGGCGGCCGCTCGATGGGCTGGTGGCTGCTCGCGGGGATGTGCCGCGTCTCAGTCGATCCGGAGAACTGCATCTTCCGCTCGTCGGACTACTTCTACAAACGCGGCCCGCGGACGCTGCTGTTTGCCAAGTTCGTCCCCGGGCTGGCGAGCATGGCCGCACCGCTGGCGGGCAGCCTGAATATGCGCCCGTGGCGTTTCGTGCGGCTCGACGCCCTTGGCGCGCTGGGCTACGTGTCTGCGTGGACGGTGATGGGATACCTGTTCAGCCGCTGGATCGAGGCGATTGTGTTCTGGGTGCAGCGGCTCGGGCATGTGTTTCTGTTCGGACTGCTGGCGCTGATACTGGCGTACGCGGCGATGTACGTCGTCTCCCTGTGGCGCGCGCGGGCGTATCGCCGGGTGCGGAAGGTGAGCGCGTTGAGCCTGAGCGAGCGGCTGAAGAACGTCGATCCGAACCGGCTGGTGGTGATCGCCGACGTGCGCAGCCACGGCTACTACGATCCCGGGATGCGGCGGATCAAGAATTCGATCCGGGTGGAGCCCAACCGGCTGAAGGAAGAGCTGGTGGCGCTGCGGGAGTTCATGGCTCCGGAGTGCGAGATCTATCTGTACTGCTCGTGCGTGCGGGACACGACCAGCAAGCGCGTGGCGCACATGCTGGAGAAGGAGAACTGCCGGACGACCGTGATCGAGGGCGGTCTGAAGGCGTGGGTGAAGGCTGGCGGCGAGATGGAGCTGGTCCCCGAGGGAGACCTGCGGAAGCTGCCGCAGTTCGATTGAGGTGCACCGGCCCTGGGGAGTCAGGCGGCCTCTGCGGCGCGTCGTGTGGGACCAGACCGGTCTGGCGGGTTCGGGCCTGGTCCTCCGGGGGAGGTCCCCCGGGGCAGGTACCCCCCCCGGTACTTTGGTCCTAAAGTATCTCTTCTAGAGGACTTAGGTCTCGCCGTGGACGGGGTACCCCCTGTGCTTGGGGCGAAGCGTTGAACCGGTCAGCTCAGCCTATCGAGGCTGCCCCTTTTGAAAGGGCGCAGTTCGCTCCGAAAAACCATTTTTTTCAACCAAAGCGCATCGCCGCGCAACGGGCTTGTAACGGATGTCTCAGGCCCACAGCGTAGCGCATGGTCCCGGTACACTCGCGTGGGTTCAGGCGTTCAGGGTGACGCCGATGCGGTAGGCGTCCGTGAAGCGGGCGAGGCCATTGGAACCTCCATTGACGAGGCGGCGGGCGTGGGCGAGGTCGCCGGCGGCGAGTGCCCGGCGGATGGCGGGGGCGCGGTCGGCGAGGAAGCGGGCGAGGAGGGTGGCGGCGGGTGCGGGCAGGGCGGCGAGGGCCGGGCTGGCGACGAGGTCCAGGCCGGTGAGACGGGCGTAGCGGGTGTAGTTGGCGCGGCCGGTGAGCTGGACGAAGCCTCGTCCGCAGAAGCGTGCGCCGTCGGGCGGCCCCTGGTTTCCGAGGTCGGCGCGGTGGTCGTAGAGGTCGAAGGGGCGGCCGCCGGGCGAGGTGTTGAGGGCGCAGGGCTGCTCGGTGAGCGGAAGGAAGGACTCGGACTCGGCGCGGATGGTGGCGAGAGCGGCGAGGAGCATGGGGGTGTCGGTGAGGCCGGCTGAGGAGAGGGCGGCGAGCATGTGCGGGAGATTGGCTTCGATATGGGCGATGGGGGTCTGGGGGAAGAGGCGGGCGACGACGGAGGGGGTGAGGGAGGGAAGGAGGCCGGATGAAGGCGGCTGGGGCGTGGGGTTGGGGGCGGGCTCGGGGGTGGAGAGTGGATCGATGGCGGTGGCGTGGATGCGCGGGAGGACGTATGGGTGGGCGGAGGGGAGTGTGGGGTGCATGGCGGCTCCTTGTGGGCGGGTTAGGCGAAAGCGTGATGGGCGGGTTAGGCGAAAGTGTGGGCCAAAAGCAAAAGGCCCGGCGGGTGCCGGGCCTTGTCATTTGATCTCTACTTCTATTGTACGGGGTTGGAGGTATCTAAACGGCCAACTATATTTCATTTAGATTGTAAGGGTTAGGTCATTTGGGGGCTTGACAAGCTTTTTTTGGGCGGGATGCCCTGGGATGGGAGTCGCGGGTGGGGCAGTGAAGGTGCGGCGTCCGGACGACATCTTCAGCGAAAAAGACAACATCTTCAGCGAAAAAGAGGTTGGGTGGGCGGGGCGGGGTGTAGCGGGGTGTATTGGGGGGGTACAGGGGCGGCAATTTTGTTCGGGCTGCAATCTGCAGGGGGTAGGGTTGGCGGTATGCCTACGCCGATTCTGTCGTTTGTTGTGCCGGCTTACAACGAGGAGGCGTATCTTTCCGCCTGCCTGGAATCGATTCTCGAACAGACGCGGGAGCTGGATCTCGCGGTCGAGATCGTGGTGGTGAACAACGCGTCGACGGATCGCACGCGCGAGGTGGCGCTGGGCTTTGCGGGCGTGACGCTGGTGGATGAGCCGCGCAAGGGGCTGACGTATGCGCGGCAGGCGGGGTTTGCGGCGACGCGCGGGCTGCTGATTGCGAATGTGGACGCTGACTCGCGGCTGACGCCGGGTTGGGTAGCGCAGGTTCTGCGGACGTTTGCGCGGGAGCCGGCGCTGGTTGCGCTCTCCGGGCCGCTGCTCTACTACGATCTTCCGAGCTCGCAGCGGAGACAGGTGCGGGTGTTCTATGCGGTTGCGTTTCTGACGTACGCGATCAACCGGTGGGTGCTGCGTGTGGGGTCCATGGTGCAGGGCGGAAACTTTGTGGTGTCGCGCGAGGCGCTCGAGGCGATCGGGGGGTTCAACACGGCGATTGCGTTCTATGGTGAGGATACGGACCTGGCCCGGCGGCTGCACAAGGTGGGGCCGACGCGGTTTACGTTTGCGCTGAAGATGAGCTCGTCGGCTCGGCGGCTGAAGCATGAGGGGCTGTTCACGATGGCTGGGCGCTACTCGATGAACTACCTATGGACGACGTTCTTCGCGCGGCCGTTTACGGAGAAGTATGTGGATGTGCGGGAGGGGCAGGTCTCGAGCTGAGGCGGGGTGGGCGGGCGCGGGGGCGGACGAACAGTCCGAGCCCTCGCACAATGGATGTGCTTCCGCCGGAGCAACGAGCGCCAGGTGAATCCTCGTGTGCCCTCTCGCGGGGGGCGGGGTGGTTTAGAGGGTTTCGGCTTCGATGCTCAGGCGGTTGACCCCGGGAAAGGCGAGGCGCAGCGGTGCGGCCATAAGGGGATTGCGGCCCAGGCGCGCGGCGCGGAGGGCGGCGCGGAGGGGAAGGGGAGCCTGTCCGTCGCCCCAGAGCTCTCGCAGGCTGCGCATGCGGCCGTCGGGGCCGGGGTGGAAGGCGCGCTCGTCCCAGTGCTGCCAGCCGGGAACGAACTCGGGGAAGTCGGTGATGGCGTCGAGGGTGGATTGCAGGATGCGCTGCTGCCAGGGGGTGCGGTACTGGTCTAGAAAGAGGATGTGGGAGCGGCGTTCGATGCGCAGCTCCTGGACGAACTCTGTGAAGGTGGATGCGGCGGAGAGGTTGATGGTGGCGTTGGGTTCGAGGCCGTGCCGGTCGCCGCCCGAGAGGAGGAGGTGTCCGGTCTGCTGAGCGAGGCGGGTGACGTGGCGGTTCTCCGCGGCGTGGCGGAGGCCGTTGAGTTCGAGCGCGTGGACCGTGGGGCCGGCGAGGGACAGGAAGCGGCGGAGTTCGGCGAGGTGGAGGGGGGCGCCGACCTTGTGGAGGTCCCAGACGGGGTGGTTGCAGACGGTGAGGACCTGAGAGATGGCGTGCAGTTCTTCGAGCAGGGCGAGGAGCGCGCGATCGGATGCTGCGGTGTCGGCGGAGAGGGCGCGCAGGGCCTCGGCCTCGCGGGTGTAGGCGAGGAAGCGGCGCATCCACTCGGCGCAGTGCAGCGAGGGCAGGTTGTGGATGCCGAGATGGAAGACGGTGCGTCCGAAGGGTGCGCTCCACTCGGTGGACATGGGGATGTGGCGGCTGGAGGGGAGGGTGCGGAGGAGGAGTGGGGCCTCCATGCAGTCGTGGTCGGTGAGGGAGACGAGGGGGATGAGGTGGAGCTGCTGGATCTGGCAGGACTCGACGTTGTAGGCCATGCGCGGCTGGAGCGGAGGGCGCCAGCAGGCGCGGCGCAGATTGAGGGTGACGCCGTGGCGCTCTCGGGCGCGGCGTTCGTAGTAGCGGAAGATCGGGCGGAAGCCGGGTACCCAGTCGCAGGCGCTGGAGACGAAGTCGAGCGTCTCCTGCGAGAAGGAGGTGTGGCTGTGGAGGGAGACGCCGGTGGTGTAGGAGGTGTGGGCGCGGGATTCCCTCCAGCGGGTGGAGATGAGGTTCAGGGGCTTGGTGGAGCGCATGGGAGACCTCCGTGGCAGGAAGGGTCCATTCCGCTCCCACCGCTTGAAGAGTGCCGGGCGCGTGCGAATGCGGTGTGAGGGAGGTGCGAACAGGCGTTGAATCCGGAGGTGGAACCAAGGTGGGCATGGATGTAGGGTGTGGGCGTGCGGGAGGTTGGGCGCTGAGGATACGTGGCGGCCGCGGGTGTCCCGCAACGTTTGGACGGACTGCGCTGTTTGCGGCGGATGGATCGCCTTGCTGAGCGGCGGTGATGAGGACCGTCCGGGCCTCCTAGAGGCGGCTGCGGGGAGTTTGGGGCTTAGAAACGTCGCGCACAGGGGTATGATTTGAATATGGCGGGCGTGTTTCACATTTCGGAGCAGGATGCGGCGCGAGACTTTGCGGCATTGCTGCGGCGTGTGCGCGCAGGCGACGAGGTAGTGGTGGAGGAGGACGGGCGCGCAGTGGCCGTTCTGCGGTCTACGACGGAAGACCGTTCATGCGCCGGAGCACCGCGAGACATCAAGCCTGGCAAGACAGTGGAGGAGATTGTGGCGGGCCTGCGGCGATGGGAAGCCGAGCATGGTCCCGTGCGCATGGACGCTGATTTCGCTGATGATGTCGAGGAGGCGCATCGACGCCTGAATCAGCCGCTGGATGAATTGAAGTGGGGCTGATCCTCGACACAGGGGTCATCGTCCGGGCGGAGCGGCAGGGTTTGAGCATGACGGATGCGCTCCCTCTCTGGGGAAAGATGTTTGAGCGCGTGACGCTTGGCATTTCAGTCGTGAGTTTGGCCGAGTTGGCCCACGGCATACCCCGGGCAGACAGTGAGCCGAGGAGGACAGAGCGGATTGCTTTCATCGCCGCACTGCGGAGAGAGATCCCGCTGTACGCGATTGACGAGGAGATCGCGATGCGGGCGGGGATGATCGATGGAGAACTGCGTGATGTGGGAATCACGATGGGTCTTGCCGATGCACTGATTGCCGCCACGGGACTGGTTCGGGGCGACGGGATTGCGACGTTCAATGTGCGGCATTTCAGGGTGGTGCCCGGCTTGGATGTGGTGGAGTTGTGATGGCGTTTACGGAAGAGTACGACGTGGTGGTGGTGGGGGCCGGGCATGCGGGGTGCGAGGCCGCGATGGCGGCGGCGCGCATGGGGCTGCGGACCGCCATCTTTACGTTGAATCTGGACTTGATTGCGCAGATGTCGTGCAACCCCGCGATTGGAGGGATTGCGAAGGGGCACCTGGTGCGCGAGGTGGATGCGCTGGGCGGCGTGATGGGCGAGGTGGCGGATGCGTGCGGGATCCAGTTCCGGCTGCTGAATACGAGCCGGGGGCCGGCGGTTTGGAGTCCGCGGGCGCAGTGCGACAAGGCGCTCTACCGGGTGAAGATGCGCGAGGTGCTGGAGGGGCAGGCCGGGCTGTTCATCAAGCAGGCGGAGGTGGTGGGGCTCGAGGTGCACGGGTCAGGGAACAGGGAACAGGGAACAGGGAACAGGGCTCAGGGATCAGGGAGCAGGGCTCAGGGATCAGGGAGCAGGGCTCAGGGAGCAGGGAACAGGGAACAGGGGTCAGGGGGCAGCGGTCGGTGCTCAGCGGACAGGGGACGATGGGGGCTCAGCGGAAGGGGCGCTTCCTGCGGCGGACGGAGGACGGAGGATGGGCCGCGTGCGTGGCGTGCGGCTGCGGGATGGGCGGGTGGTGCGGGCGCGGGCGGTGGTGGTGACTACGGGGACGTTCCTGAATGGGCTGATTCATTGCGGGGAGCAGCAGTATGCGGCGGGGCGGAGTGGGGAGCCGGCGAGTGTGTTGCTGGGCGAGGCGCTGAAGGGGCTGGGGCTGCGGGAGTGCCGGTTGAAGACGGGGACGCCTCCGCGACTGGATGGGCGGACGATCGACTGGACGCGGTTCGAGGAGCAGCCGGGGGATGCGGATCCTACGCCGTTCAGCTTTCGGAGTGTGGGAGTGGGCGGGGGCGGTCGTGCTTCGCACGATGCCCACCTTAGCGCGAAGAAGCGCGAAGATGGGGCACCCGGTTCCGTGGCGGGAGGAGGGGCGTGGGTGCCTGCGCTGCGGCAGGTGAGTTGCTACATTGCGACGACCACGCCGGAGACGCTGCGGCTGATCCGGGAGAATGTACACCGGTCGCCGATGTACTCGGGGCAGATCTCTGCGGTGGGGCCGCGGTACTGTCCTTCGATTGAGGACAAGGTGGTGCGGTTTCCGGAGAAGACGCAGCACCAGTTCTTTCTGGAGCCGGAGGGGCTGGCGACGCACGAGGTCTACATCAACGGGATGAGCACGAGCCTGCCGATGGAGGTGCAGGCGGCGATGGTACGGTCGATTCCGGGGCTGGAGATTGCGGAGATGCTGCGGCCTGGGTATGCGATCGAGTACGACGCGATCGATCCGACGGAGCTCGACCGGACGCTGGCGGTGAAGAAGTATCCCGGGCTGTACCTGGCCGGGCAGATCAACGGGACGAGCGGGTACGAGGAGGCGGCGTGCCAGGGGCTGATGGCGGGGATCAATGCGGCGCTGTGGGCTCGGTGGGAGAAGGACCGGGATCAGGGAACAGGGATTAGGGAGCAGGGTGGTGCGGGGGTGGGGGTAGGGCCGGAGCGGTTTACGCTCGATCGGACCGAGGCGTATACGGGGATACTGATCGACGATCTGATCTCGAAGGGGACCGATGAGCCGTACCGGATGTTTACGTCGCGGGCGGAGTTCCGGCTGCATCTGCGGATTGACAATGCGGACCGGCGGCTGACTCCGCAGGGGCGCCGGCTGGGGCTGATCGGGGACGAGGCCTGGGCGGCGTTTGAGGCGAAGATGCTGCGGGCGGAGCGGTTTGGGGAGCTGCTGGCGGCGACGCGGGTGGATGTGGACCGGCTGCCGGAGGGGTTCGCGGCCGGGCTGCGCGGAGAGGCTGCGGGGTTGCGCGGGCAGACGTATGCTGCGCTGCTGCGGCGGCCGGAGGTATCGCTCGAGGGGTTGATGCCGGCGCTGCTGGAGCCGATGGCGTCCCGCGAGGAGTTGCGGGTTTGGGTGGAGGCTGTGCGGTGTTCCGAGCGGCTGCCGGCCTGGGTGCGGAACGAGGTGAAGACGGTGGAGACGGAGATCAAGTTCGCCGGATACCTGGAGCAGCAGCGGCGCTCGATGGAGCGGATGAAGCGGGATGAGGGCCGGGTCATTCCCGAGTGGTTCGACTACGCGGCCTGCTCCGGGCTGAGCCGGGAGATGGTGCAGACGCTGGGGCGGGTGCGGCCGGCGACGCTTGGGCAGGCGAGCCGGATCCAGGGGGTGACGCCCGCGGCGGTGAGCCTGGTGAACTGCTTTATCGAGATTCAGGGGCAGCGGCGCGCTGCAGCGGTCGTGGGCCGGTCAGCTTAGGCCACCCGGGTTGCGCCGCGGAGGTGATGTCGATTCGACAGAAGGCCGGGACGCGCCACGTCCCCACGAAAGGTTTGAGTCCGCCGAGTGGCGGGCTGGGTCTATCAGATGTGGCGTGTCGATGAGGGCTGTCCGATGAGGGCTGTCCGATGTCGAGGAGCTTTGGGCTGGGGCTGTGGTGTGTCGTCGCGGTTGTCGTAGTGTTCGCGACAGGGGTGAAGACGATGGTATTTGGAGCGACAAGGACGGAGAAGCTGCCGGCACCGATGGTGGATGAGGTGCACGGCGGAGGCGGGGCGCATAGGGAGACCGCGGTGTTTGCAGGCGGGTGCTTCTGGGGCGTGCAGACGACCTTTCAGCGGGTGAAGGGCGTGACGGCGACGACCGCCGGGTACTCCGGCGGGACGAAGGAGACGGCGAACTACCGCGATGTGTCCAGCGAGCGGACGCGGCATGCGGAGGCGGTGAAGGTGGTGTACGATCCCGCGCAGATCTCCTATGGGACGCTGCTGCGGGTGTTCTTCTCCGTGGTGCACGATCCGACGCAGCTGAACCGGCAGGGGCCGGATGTGGGGACGAGCTACCGGTCGGCGATCTTCTTCACGTCGCCCGAGCAGGAGAAGATTGCGCGGGCGTACATCGCGCAGCTCGATGCGGCGAAGGCGTTTCCAGCGAAGATCGTGACCGAGGTGGTTCCGTTGCAGGCGTTCTATGACGGCGAGGAGTATCACCAGGACTATGGGGAGAAGAATCCGGATAACCCCTATATCCAGGTGTGCGATGTGCCCAAGGTGAAGGCGTTGAAGGCACAGTTTCCGGAGCTGTTCCGGGAGTACCACATCCGGTAGCTGCTGCGAGGGCCCGCACGGGCTCGTAATCCACACACATCGGCGGTATCGCACAGGTGTCTGCCGCGAAAGCGGGGCAGCGGGGGGAGCGCCTCTGGCCGACAATAGAGCGATGGCCTCATTCGCTCAACTCACCCCGACCGCCGGCCTGCCCGCATCGGTCCACACGGAGATTGTGATCCTGGGGGCCATGCTGCTCGACGGCATTGCGATCTCCGACGCGACGGCGAAGCTGCGGACCGAAGACTTTTCGCTGGACTCGCACCAGCGGGTCTACCGCTGCATGGTGGACCTGATGTCGGTGGGGCATGCGGTGGATATCACAACGGTGCGCGCGGAGCTTGAACGCCGCCGCGAGCTCGATTCGGTGGGCGGCGCCCCGTACCTGTTCCATCTGACGGAGGGGATTCCGCACCAGCTCAACATTGAGAGCTACGTCCGCATTGTGAAGGACAAGAGCCTGCTGCGGCAGCTGATGAACATCTTCCACGACGCGACGATCCGATCGGGCGACCAGTCGGAGGATGCTCTGGAGGTGCTGAATGGGGTGGAGGCGCAGTTGGCCGACATCGCCGATTCGGCCATTCAGCGGGGATTGGCGGGCATCGGGGAGATCGTTGCGGAGTCCTTTGGCTCGATCGACAAGCTGTACGAGCAGGGCCGCGAGATCACGGGTCTGGCGACGCACTACACGGAGTTCGACCGGATGACCTCCGGTCTGCAGAACTCCGAGCTGATCATCATTGCAGCGCGCCCGTCGATGGGCAAGACGGCGTGGGCGATCAACATCGCGCAGAACGCCGCGGTCCGGGACGGCAAGGTAGTTGCGGTGTTTTCGCTGGAGATGTCGAAGGAGAGCCTGCTGCGGCGGCTCCTTGCCAGCGAGGCGCTGGTGAACTCGCGCAAGATCCAGACCGGCTTTCTTCCCCGCGAGGACAAGGGCAAGCTGCTTGCGGCGCTCGAGCGCTTGATGGATTCGAAGCTGTTCATCGATGACACGCCGGGCATCACGCTGGCGGAGATGCGCGCGAAGGCGCGGCGCCTGAAGCAGCAGGAGGGGGGCCGGCTGGACCTGATCCTGATCGACTACCTGCAGCTGATGACGGGCTCGAACCCGACCGGCAAGAAGGGCTTCGAGAACCGCACGCAGGAGGTCTCGTCCATCTCGCGCGGGCTCAAAGCTCTGGCGAAGGAGATGCGTGTGCCGGTGGTTGCGCTCTCGCAGCTGTCGCGCGGCTCGGAGCAGCGCGCGGGGGACAAGAAGCCCCTGCTCTCCGATCTTCGCGAGTCCGGTTCGATCGAGCAGGATGCCGATGTGGTGTGCTTCATCCATCGGGAGGAGTACTACGACCGCGACAACGAAGATGTGAAGGGCAAGGCAGAGATCATCGTGGCAAAGCAGCGCAATGGCCCGACGGGCTCGATCGACCTGGCGTACCTGGCGGACTACACGCGGTTCGAGAATCTCGCGGCGGGCGACTCCGGTGGCTACTAGCGTGCCGCAGACGGGCTGGGTGGACTGGACCGCATGAGGAGCTGGATCGAGGTCTCCGAGGCGGCGCTCGCCGGGAATCTGCAGGCGCTCCGGCAAACCTGCGGCCCGGAGACGGAGGTGCTCTCCGTGGTCAAGGCGAATGCGTACGGGCATGGGGCGGAGGTGTGTGCTCAGGCACTCGCGCGTGCCGGGGCCCGCTGGTTTGGGGTGACGGACGCTGCGGAAGGAGCGCGTGTGCGGGTGGCGCTGAACCGGGCCCACCCCGGGCGTACGGCCGAGATCGTGGTGATGTGCGGCTGCCTTCCGGAAGAGACGGCGCTGGTTGCGGAGCACGCGTTGACCCCGGTCGTTTGGACGACCGGCCAGATCGCGGCACTCCGGAGCTTGCAGGAGCCACGGGTACAGATCGAGATCGACACGGGTATGTCCCGGCAGGGGGTTGCGCCGGGATACGAGCTCGATGGGCTGCTGGCCGAGGTCTGCGCGGCTGGGATGACCCTCGACGGAGTGTTCACGCACCTTGCAAGCGCGGAGATGAGTGAGTCGTCACTCACCCGCCTCCAGAGACAGCGGTTCGAACGCGCGGTCGAACAGGTTCGCGCTCGCGGCATGAGGCCGAACTGGCTGCATATCGGGAATTCGTCGAGCCTGGACAACGTCATCGACGCGGACCCGATCTCGTCCTGGCTCGCGCAGCTTGCAGCGAGGGCCGGCGCTCGCGCGATGGTCCGCAGCGGACTTGCTCTGTACGGGTACACGCTCGGGATCGAGCATGGTACAGCGGCGCCGCTCGTGCCGCCTGCCCCGGGGGTTGAGAGGACCCGCCCGCCTGCGGCACTTCGCCCGCGGCTCACGCCGGTGTTGACCTGGAAGACCCGCATTCTCTCCGTTCGCAGTCTGGCTGTAGGCGATACCGTCGGCTATGGCGCGACGTTTACGGCTCACCGTGCAATGCGGGTGGCGCTGCTCCCTGTGGGCTACGCGGACGGGCTTCGCCGCGAGCTGTCGAATCCCGCGCCGCTGGCGGGCACCGGGCGTGCGGGCGTGCCGGCCGGCGGGTGGGTGATCGCCGAAGCGGCGGACGGCTCTCGCCAGCGCTGCGCGATCCTCGGGCGTCTCTCGATGAACCTGACCGTGGTGGACATCTCCGCCGTTCCCACGCTCGCCGCGGGGGATCCGGTGACCGTGCTGGGACCGGGCAGTACGGCTGAAGATCATGCGCGCTTGGCGGGGACCATACCGTACGAGATTCTGTGCGGCCTGCGAGCGCCGTCCCATTTGATTTGATTTGACTACCCTGCACCGGTAGCATCGAAGAGGAAACGAGAGGCCCTGCATGACCGAAGGAAACACCGGAGCGCGCCGCACCGAAGACATCGCGCTCGACCTGCTGAAGTTTATCGCCGCAACCACCCACGTCGGCACCAAGGCCGCCACCACGGGCGTGGGATTCGGGATTGCCGCGTCGGGCAAACCGGAAGACCAGGTCACCCAGCTGCTGGAGCTGTACAGCCGTTGCCGGCAGGCGGTTGAGGCTCCCGCCGCAAAGTAGCCTGATGCACGCCGCCGACGGTGGATCGGATGGGCAGCCCCGGAGGGATTCCGGAGAGGCTGCGCTGGGCCGTCCCGCGGGTGCTCCCGTGCGTGTGGTCGTGGCGGGGGCGGGCGCGTTTGGCCGCAATCATCTCCGCGTGTATCGCGAGCTGGAGCAGGCCGGGTACCCGGTCGAGCTCGCCGCTGCGATCGACCCCAGCGCAACAGCCCGCGCCGCCGTTGCGAGCGAGTACGGCGTGCCCGCCTTTGCGTCCGTCGGGGACTGCATGGAGGCGGCCCGGCAGAATCTGCAGCGCATCCACGCGGCCAGCGTGTGCGTGCCCACGGTGCACCATGCCGAGGTTGCCGTTGAGCTGCTCGGGTGCGGCTTCGACCTGCTGATCGAAAAGCCGCTGGCGGCCACGCTGGAACAGGCTGACGCCATTCTGAACGCTGCGGCCACCAGGCGGCGCATCGTCCAGCCGGGGCACCTGGAGCGCTTCAATCCTGCAGTGGCCGCCGCACGGCCGCTCATCACCAGGCCGATGTTCTTCGAGGTCCATCGGCTGTCGGTCTTCACTCCTCGCTCACTCGACGTCGACGTGGTGTTGGACCTGATGATCCACGATCTGGACGTGGTGATGAGCCTAGTTCGCTCGCCTGTCCGCGAGGTGCGTGCGGTGGGTCTGCCTGTGCTGTCGCCGAAGGTGGACATAGCGAACGTGCGCCTGGAGTTCGAGAACGGGTCGATCGCCAACTTCACGGCGAGCCGGGTTTCGACGGAACGGGTGCGCAAGATGCGCTTCTTTCAGCCCCATCAGTATCTCTCGCTGGACTTCGCGCGGCAGGATCTGCTGCTGATCGATGTCTCTGCGGCTGCCGGACTCGATGCGGAGCAACTTGCCGCGATGGGGGGCGCCTCGGTTGGCGCGGCGGGTCAGCACCCCTCGCCCGGTCTGTCTCTGCGCAAGGTGCCGGTCACACCGGGCGAGCCTCTGCGGCTGGAGATCGAGTCGTTTCTGGATTGCGTGCGCGAACGGCGGCAGCCGGAGGTGACCGCACACCAGGGCCGCGCCGCGCTGGCGCTGGCGCTTGAGATCAATGCGGCGATTGCGTCCCACACGGCGCGGACGGGGCTGTAAACGGCGCCGCTTCGGGGTCGTCCATGTTGCGCACCTTGTATCCCGCCGGGATGCAGAGCTCAAACTGGTCCGGATCGAGCTTCTGGTTGGCCGTGACCTTGGAGATGCTGATCTTGAGGGAGTACTGATCCACGGGCCTGTCGATATCGATGACCGTGGGGAACTCGATCTCTCCGGACTTGCCGTCGGCACCGGTGTAGGCAAATCTCTGCCAGCCGTTGTAGCTGGCGGAGGTGGCCAGGCGTCCCTTGGCATCGTAGCTGTCCTGCTTGTAGGGAAGCAGGGTGATGCGGTTGAAGTGCACCACCCGCACCGTGGCCAGCATGTTGCCCGCATCCTTGCGGAACATGGTCAGGTCGTAGTCTGGCTCTTCGACGGCCTCCTGCTTGCGGGTCTCGGGCTGGATCGTGCGCGAGCTTTCGGTAAGCGACACGAGTTCGTCGGGCTGCAGCCCGCGGATCAGCATGGAGTCCAAGAAGATTCCCGGCCGCAGGTTGTCGAGAGGCTTCGGGGAGGCCTTGACCACCTCGTCCTTGCCGACCATGGCCTGGCTCTGCAGCGGCACCACCATCTTGAAGCTCGAACCGTTGCTCACCATCTCCATGCCGCGCGAGAGCAGCACGGGAACCTGCAGCAGCACGCGAAGATCGCGCGGCTTCTGGATGACGATATAGCCGTGGAAGGGCCTGTATTCCTTGACCTGGCCCGTCGCCCCGCCGCCTACACTCGCCACCACATCCACGGTGGTAGTCAGGGTCTCGATGGCGTCCAACTGCGCATTGAGCCGTCTCACCAGGTCTGCGGCCGTCGCGTCCATCACCACGGGCGGACGCTTGACCGACTGCACCGCTCGCGTGTGACTGAGGCAGCCTGTGGTCGGCAGAACGAGCAGGGTTGCAGCCAACGGCAGCAGCTTGACCCACGGCCCCAGGGGCCTCCAGGGCCATTGTCGAATGCCAGTCAACACAAGCTGCAAGTATATCGTCCTCTGCGGGTGGATGGGGGTGAAGAAGACCGTGGCGCATCCGCGGAAAGTACCTCTCGTCGCGATCCTGGGCTTCACGGGATTGGACGTGCGCGGCTGCGGCTGCGCTTCGTTTTGTTTGCGTCCGGTCGGCGTCCCGTCAGCGATGCCGCGCCCCGCGGCTGTGTAGCTTGCCCTTGCCGGAGGCGCGGGAGGCGTGCGCTGCCGTGGGCGAGGGCGGAGCAGGCACGGCCTCGCCGGTGGCCCGCCGGTACTCCTGGACGTGCGCGGTGTGCTCGGCGAGGGTAGAGGAGAAGCGGCTGTGTCCCTCCGCATCCGCCACGAAGTAGAGGAAGCCGGTCTTCGCCGGGGCGAGGGCAGCCTTGAAGGCGGCGAGTCCCGGGTTGCAGATAGGGCCGGGCGGCAGACCCGGACGCCGGTAGGTGTTGTAGGGCGACGGCGCCTGCAGATCGGAGGCGTAGATGGTTCCGCGATAGCGGCCCTCGAGCAGCGCCGCATAGATCACCGCGGGGTCTGTGGCGAGCGGGATTCCCCGCGCCAGCCGGTTCTCGAAGACGCCCGCGACGAGCGGACGCTCCGTGTCCACCGCGACCTCCTTTTCGACCAGCGAAGCCATCACCACGGTGCGCGCCAGGGTCTCCTTCGGCTCGGCGGCCAGCCCGAGTTGCTCGGCCGCCTGGCGGAAGCGGCGCACCATCGCGCCGAGAATCTGCACGGGGGTGGCCGTCCGCGGGAAGCGGTAGGTGTCGGGAAAGAGGTATCCCTCGAGCGACGAGGCGCTGGGATTCAGGTCCGCGATCAGCCGGGTCTCGCTGCGCTCGGCTGCCAGGAACTGATCCTTGGGGGCGAGCCCGGCCGCCTCCGCCGCCTGCGCGATATCGAAGATGTTGTAGCCCTCGGGGACGGAGAGCGCGATGGTGTAGACGTCGCCGCGTGCGATCCGTGCGTATACCTCACGGGCATCGGCGGGGTGGTTGAAGCGGTACTCGCCTGCCTTCAGGGTGCCGCCCTTCACCGCCCGCAGCAGCTCGAAGGCAAACCGGCTGCGGAGCACCCCGGCGCGCTGCAGCTGCGTGGCGATCCCCGCGGCCCCGGTGCCGGGGGCGACATCGACATACACCGCCTGCGCATCCGGCGTCCCCCGTGCAGGGCCCACGGGAGCAAGCACCAGCCAGGCGCCCGCACCGGCGGCCAGCAGCGCAAACAGAACCAGAGAGCCCAGAGACCTCAGCGTGCGACGCATTCCGGCTCCATTCTGTCACGTCTTCGCGCCGTACACTCAACCCATGGCAGACGACCAGGCCGGTTCGTACCCTTTGCTGCCGCCGCGGATCGCGGCATTCGACGTCGGCGACCGCCGCATCGGCGTGGCCCTGACCGATCCTCTGGGCTACACGGTGCAGCCGCTGCTGACGATCTACCGCACCACGCTGCGCGCGGATCTGAAGTCCATCGGCCGCATTCTCCGTCGGCACAACGTCGCCGAGGCGGTGGTCGGCAATCCCCTCCACCTGTCGGGCGAGCCCAGTCCGCGCTCGGCGCTTTCGCAGACCTTCGCCGAGGAGCTCCGTGCGGCCTTCCACCTGCCCGTGCATCTGTGCGACGAGCGGCTGACCACGCAGGAGGCGCACGGCATCCTGGACGAGGCCGGGCACCCACGCGGCGCGGACCGCCGCCGCATCATCGACCAGGTAGCCGCCGTCCTGATCCTGGAGTCGTTTCTCGCGGAGCGGAGTCGGCCGCGCTGCGTCCCCGGTCCGTGAGCGCACCGGTCTGTGCGCGTACCGCCGTGGCGGACGATGCCCGGCTGCGCAAGGCGGTTCGGCTCGGGCGGGGCGGCTCTGCGCAACGCGGCTCGGGTCGGGCGGCTCGGCTCGGTCGGCTCGGGCGGGCGGTCCGAGCCCACCCCCAGCAGGTACAATCAGGCAGGATGCGCCCGGTCCGGCCCGCTCGTGCACCGGGTGCTGAACCGGCTCCGAGCCCGGGCAAAGGCCGGGCCTGGGGGACCATTCCCGCTGCCTGTGGGACATCTGCTCGCCCGCGCGCGTCTCACCCTTATCGCCGATGCCACTGCTTGAACGCTCCCCCAACCCGGGCCCCCCAACCTCGCAGCCCGGCGGCCAGTCTCCGGGCGCCGCGCCGGACCCTCCCGAGGCTGCCCCGGACGGTCCGCGCGGCTCGCTCGATCGCGTCGCCAAGCCACGCAACAGCCGCTACGCGGCGCTCGACGACCACGAACTCATCCATCTGCTGGATTCGCTCGACGACGAGACCGCGCGCGCGCGCTTCCGGGAGTCCATCTACATCTCGGTCATCATCTGCATGGCGGTTGCCTGGTTCCTGCTGTACGGGCCGCGGATCCTCTTTCACCAGCCCGAGTACAAGGACTTCATCTCGGCGATGAAGGAGCGGGACAAGACGGTCACGTTTCTGGAT
>JALYIA010000093.1 GCA_030776065.1 Acidobacteriota bacterium | reverse complement strand
GGACCCTGCGGACCGGTCGCTCCGGCAGGACCGGCGGGACCGGCCGAACCCGCCACACCCGTCGCGCCTTGCGGACCCGCAGGCCCCGCAGGCCCGGCAGAACCCGCAGGCCCGGCAGGACCCGCAGGCCCGGCAGGGCCCGCATCGACCAGATTCACCTCCAGCGTCGCTGCATGCGAGGTGAGGTCGTTTTCCTTGCTGTCGAACTGCACCACCGCAGCCGCGCTCGAAAGCGCTACACCGAAGTTGCTGGCAGGGTTCGAGACCCACCCTTGAACGACCGTTGTTACATCGACAGCCACATACGCATCGCCCTGACTCACCGGGAAGGAGATGGCGACCGCGCCCAGTGCCGGCTGACTCGAGAAGGTTAGGCTGTATTCGCCCCAGCTCGCCGTCACCGGAGCGAGGTCGACCGTGCCGGCACTACTTACGCGGTTGGCGTACAGCTTCAGCACCGCGTTCTTGATCTGGGCAGCCGTGGTCCCCTGAGGCAGCGTCGAGAGGTCGAACTGAAGATACGCGGTGTATCCTCCGCCGACATCGAGATTGGAGATCGCTCCGCTGTTGACGGCAGGGGAGGAGGAATTCACATGGGTGTCCGCCACCAGAGGCAGCTCTGCAGCATGAATGGGCAGGGTTGAACCTAGCAACGCCAGGGTCGCGAGCAGCAGGGAGAGGCGCGGCCTCGACGGCCTGCACCGCGCACTCGATTGTCTGCTATGCTGTTCCCGCAATCCCATCCGTCCAGGCACCCTGGCCCAAGCGAACCCCGCGGAACCCAGCCCCCTCGTACGAGACCGGCTCCAGGGCCGCACCCTTTCGAACAACGATCACAGCTCGTCGAAGCACGCTGCTCCAGGTCAACGCGCGAGGGATGGAGCCTCCGCGCGGAGACAGACAACGAAGTAACCCATTCTGAGGGGATATCTCCCGTAAAAGCAAGGAAAATCGTGCCCTTTCGGGCAGCGGCTGCAAAGCGCCCCCACACCCTCCATCGACCGTGCATCCGATATACTTCACCCCGCACGCTCCACGTCTCGGAGGTTTATCCCCATGTCGTCGTCCGCCCCGCCCGCCAATCAGCCCGGCACACGTCCCTCCGCCGACACGCTGACCGATGTCGCCCGGCTTGTCACCGCCTACTACGCCCTGCACCCCGATCCCGCCGACCCGGCCCAGCGCGTTGCCTTCGGCACCTCGGGACACCGCGGCTCCGCCCTGGCGTGCAGCTTCAACGACGACCATATCGCCGCCATAACCCAGGCCATCGTCGACTACCGCCAGGCCCAGAGCATCACCGGCCCGCTCTTCCTGGCGCAGGATACACACGCCCTCTCCGACCCCGCATTCGCTACCGCGCTTGAGGTGCTCGCGGCCAACGGCATCGAGGTGATGATCGACGCGGAACGGAGCCAGGCCGAGCACTCCCGCGGCTATACGCCGACGCCCGCGCTCTCGCATGCCATCCTTTCGTACAACGCGAGGCAGCGCGCCAACGGAGGAGCGCTTGCCCTGGCGGACGGCATCGTCATCACTCCCTCGCACAACCCCCCTGAGGACGGCGGCTTCAAGTACAACCCGCCAAGCGGCGGTCCCGCGGACACCTCCGCCACCAAGTGGATCGAGAACCGCGCCAACCAGCTCATCGCCGATCGCCTTGCCGGCATAAAGCGGCTTTCGTTCGCTGCCGCCCTGCGCGCCGACACCACCCACCTCCACGATTACATCGGCGCGTACGTCGACGATCTCTCGACCGTCATCGACTTCACCCCACTTGCCGGCTCCACCCTCACTCTCGCGGTCGACCCCCTCGGCGGCGCCGGCGTTCACTACTGGCCGCGCATCATCGAAACGTACAAGCTCAACATCCAGCTTCTGAATCCATACGTCGACCCAACCTTTCGCTTCATGACCCTCGATTGGGATTCGCGCATCCGGATGGACTGCTCCTCGCCGTATGCGATGGCCTCGATGATCGCCAACAGGCAGCTCTTCGATGTCGCCTGGGCGTGTGACACCGATCACGACCGCCACGGGATCGTCACCCGCTCCACTGGCCTGCTGAACCCCAATCACTACCTCGCGGTCGCAATTCAATACCTGTTCACCCACAGGACCGAGTGGGGGCAGAACGTCGGCATCGGAAAGACCCTCGTCTCCTCCTCCATGATCGACCGCGTCGCGAAGGGCCTGAACCGGCCTATGCTCGAAGTGCCGGTCGGGTTCAAATGGTTCGTTGACGGCCTCGTCGGAGGCACACTCGGCTTTGTTGGGGAAGAGTCCGCCGGAGCCTCGTTCCTCCGCCGCAACGGAGAGGTCTGGACGACCGACAAGGACGGCCTCATCATGGGCCTTCTCGCGGCGGAGATGACGGCAGTCACCGGCAAGGACCCCGGAGAGCTCTACGCGGACCTCACCGCGAAATACGGTAGCCCCAGTTACCAGCGTATCGACGCCGCCGCCAGCAAAGACCAGAAGGCCCGCCTCGCCAAGCTCTCCCCCTCGCAGGTCACCGCCAGCACACTCGGCGGCGAGCCGATTACTGCAATCCTCACGGAGGCTCCCGGCAACCACGCGGCGCTCGGAGGACTCAAGGTCACCACCGAGAACGGCTGGTTCGCCGCGCGCCCATCCGGCACCGAAGATGTCTACAAGATCTATGCTGAAAGCTTTCTCGGGCCCGACCACCTGAAACAAATCCAAACCGAAGCACAGGCGCTGGTGACCGCGGCGATCGGTTGATGCGTTCTCCCAGCTCGGTTTGTGTGCGGCCATCGGCTGCATCGCTGATGCCACCCATCCGCTACACGACCGTCTCTCCGTGACTGGAGAGTGCCGTGCCGCACCGCCCCGACCGACCCGAATCGAACCGTCGCACGCATCCGGATCCCATTCCATCCCGGGCACGGTGCGTCTCGCGTTCGGCACGACGCACCACCGGACCAGCACCTCTCGAATGTCCAGGCTCGCCTTCCTGACACCCTGGAACCGCCCCTCTCAATCCTCTCCCGGCGCCTCCGGAAACGCAGCCGCGCCTTCGTGTGCGTCTGGTTTCCACGGAACGCGTCTGGCCTCCACGGAAGTTGTGTGCGCTCCCGCCTTCGGGTGAGTTCCCTTGTGTGCACTACCCGGTTACCTCGCGCAACACGTGTCGTCGCATCGCGAAAACCCAGTAGATTCGCGGGTTTGCGCACAGAACTGGTTACAACTTACGTGCCACGGAATCGCGTGGCGCGGGTGATAGTTTCGTCCTCCGCACGAACGTAAAGTCCTCGCTAGTGAGAAGCCCTGATGGAGCTCGACCGCCTGGCCGATAACCGCTTCGCGGACGGTCCGGACTCGTTCGAAGTCCAGACAAAGCGCCCCACGCTCCCCGGGTCCTCCTGCTGATTCACGTCGAGGTACTACTTTGAGACGGATTGTTACAACACTTCTCTTGCTCGCGGGCCTTGCCCTTCCGGCCGCTGCCCAGACGCAGACCTCGGCCTGCTCGGCCATCTCGCTCGGCGATCTTGGAGCACTGAACGGCTGGGTCCCTTCGCCGAACGACGCCTGGCATCAGGACATCTCCGCGCTCCCGGTGGATCCGAACTCCACCAAGATCATGACCACCTCCGGAGACCTTGCGAACCGCTATCTCCACCCCGACTTCTCGAACGTAGCCGACGGCTCCTACGGGATTCCCTACACCGTTCTGGACTCTACCGGGATGCAGCTCGTCCCCATCACGCCCGCCGATACGGGCGACAGCGACAACACGCTCTACCCCATCACCCCCACAACCCCCATCGAGGGATCTCCCGGCGAGTGCTGGACCGACGGAAACTACGACCACCACGCAATCATGATCGACCGCACCACATGCGTCGCTTACGAGGTGTATCAGGCCGACCTTTGCAACGGTCAGTGGACCTCCTACGGCAACGTGATCTGGGACTTCACCCTCCCCGCCGGAGAGAAGCGCCCGTACGGCGTCAGCTCGGTCGACGCCGCGGGCCTCTCCGTCTTCGAAGGCCTGCTGCGCTACGACGAGATCGCCGCCGGCGTCGTCAATCATGCCATCCGCTTCACCGCGTATCACACCAAGGCTGACAACGCAAACGGCTACTTCACCGCTCCTGCAACCCACGCTGCCGGCAGCTCCTGGGGCACAGACAACATCATCGGGATGCGCATTCGCCTGAAGCCCGGCTTCGATATCTCCACGTACTCGCCTACCAACCAGATCATCCTCACGGCCATGAAGAAGTACGGCATGATCCTCGCGGACAACGGCGCGGACATGTTCTTCCAGGGAACACCCGATCCCCGCTGGGACGACAACGACATCACCAAGCTGAAGGCAATCCCTTCGACCGCGTTTGAAGTCGTTCAGATGAACCCGGTCTACGACGCGTACACCGCGCCCACCGGTGCGGCCCCAGCCATCGCCAGCTTCACCGCATCCGCAAATAACGTTGCGCCTGGAACCCCCGTTGTGCTCACGCCTGCGGTCACCGGTGGATCCTACGAGTTCGTCGATGCTGCCGGGTTCACCCGCGGGCCCATCACGGTGAACCCCACGGTGACCACGACCTACACCCTCTACAGCCGAAACGAGTACGACACCTCCACCGCAAGCGTGACCGTCGTCGTGCAGGACAACGGAAGCCACCTTGCCTTCAACCCGATTCCGGCTCAGAACTACGGCGCTCCTCCGTTCACCGTCTCCGTCACCTCCTTGTCCTCCGGCGCGGTCACCTACACCGTCGTCAGCGGACCCGCAACCGTCTCCGGCAATACGGTCACACTCACCGGCATCGGAACCGTGTCCCTGCAGGCCACACAGGCCGCAGCGGGCAGCTATCCGGCCACCTCGGTGGTCACGAGCTTCGCAGTAAGCGGCCCGTCGCCTACGCTCTCCTTCAATGCCATCGCGAACCAGGCGTACGGCAACCCCCCGGTGGCCGTCTCCGTCACCTCGAACTCCTCCGGTGCGGTTACCTACTCGGTCGTCAGCGGTCCCGCAACCGTCTCGGGCAACCTGGTCACCCTCACAGCTGGCGGACATGTAACCCTGATGGCGACACAGGCGGCTGCCGGCGCATACGGCACTGGAACAGCCACTACGTCGTTCGATGTAAGCGGACCCTCGACCGATCTCGCATTTGTCGCCATCGCCACGCAGCAGGTGGGCGCGGCGCCGTTCCGCCTCTCCGTCACCAGCAACTCGACCGGTGTGGTCACCTTCGCACTCGTCAGCGGGCCGGCTCTCGTATTTGGAAACTCATGCACCGTCACCGGCGCAGGGTCGGTGACCGTGGAAGCGATACAGGCAGCGGACGGCGTCTACCCCGCCGCCACCGCCTTCATCACCTTCAACGTGGTCGGCGCCGGCACAGCTCCCAACCTTGCCTTCACGGCCATCGCCAGCCAGACCTACGGCGCCGCGCCGTTCGTCGTCTCGGCCACATCCAACTCGCCCGGCGCCATCACCTACTCCGTGCTCAGCGGACCGGCCACCATCGCCGGCAGCACCGTCACCCTCACCGGTGCCGGCACGGTCACGCTCCAGGCCACGCAGGCGCAGTCGGGCAGCTACTCCGCCGCCACCGCGACCACCTCCTTCAACGTCGCTGGAGTGAGCCCCTCGCTCAGCTTCACTGCCATCGCCAACCAGACCTACGGCGCGGCGCCCTTCTCGGTCTCGGCCACGTCCAACTCGCCCGGCGCCATCACCTACTCCGTGCTCAGCGGACCGGCCACCATCGCCGGCAGCACCGTCACCCTCACCGGAGCCGGCACGGTCACCCTGCAGGCTTCGCAGGCTGCGTCGGGAGGATACTCCGCCGCCACCGCGACCACCTCGTTCAACGTCGCCGGTTCAGCGCCTACGCTCTCGTTCACCACGGTAACGTCCCAGACCTTTGGAGCCAGCCCCTTCGCGGTCTCGGCCACATCCAACTCGCCCGGCGCCATCACCTACTCCGTGCTCAGCGGACCGGCCACCATCGCCGGCAGCACCGTCACGCTCACCGGAGCGGGCACGGTAACCCTGCAGGCTTCGCAGGCTGCGTCGGGAGGATACTCCGCCGCCACCGCGACCACCTCGTTCAACGTCGCCGCAGCGTCTCCCGGCCTCGCAATCGCCCCCATCGCAAACCAGACGTACGGGAACCCGCCTGTCACTCTCTCCGCAACGTCGAGCTCCACCGGCGCGATCACGTACACCCTACTCACCGGACCCGCCACGATCTCGGGCAATATCCTTACACTCACCGGTGCCGGCACAGTCACGGTGCAAGCCACGCAGGCAGCCGCCGGAGGCTACACCGCCGCAACGGCCAGTGTAACCTTCAGCGTCGCGGGTGCTGCACCGACCTTGAGCTTCACGCCGATCGCGAACCAGATAAACGGCGCCGCGCCCTTCCCAGTCTCCGCCACCTCGAACTCGACCGGAACGATCACCTACTCGGTGGTCAGCGGACCCGCTACCCTGTCGGGCAACCTCGTCAGTATCACAGGTGTAGGCACGGTAACCCTGCAGGCCACGCAAGCAGCCACTGGAGCCTATGCCGCAGCCACCGTCACAACCTCCTTCAGCGTGACAGGATCGGGTCCGACCCTGACCTTCAACCCGATCGCAAACCAGATCTTCGGGGCGCTTCCCTTCGCGGTCTCTGCCTCCTCCAACTCGCCCGCGCCCATCGTCTACACCGTCCTCAGCGGGCCGGCAACCATTGCCGGAAACATCGTCACACTCACCGGAGTTGGAACCGTATCGCTTCAGGCGTCGCAGGCCGCCTCCGGAGGCTTCGCCGCTGCATCTGCGATCATGAGCTTCAGCGTAGGCAACGCCGCTTCCACGCTGGCGTTCAACCCCATCGTCAACCAGACCTTCGGGGCCGCGCCGTTCGCCATCTCCGCGACGTCCAACTCGCCGGCGCCCATCACCTACTCCGTCCTTAGCGGCCCGGCCACGCTCGCCGGAAACATCCTCACGCTGACCGGCGCCGGCGGGGTCACCGTCGAAGCCTCCCAGGCCGCATCCAACGGCTACGCCGCCAGCCGTGTTACCGCCAGCTTCAGCGTGTCGCCCGCCACGCCCTCACTGGTCTTCCAGAGCATCGCTGCCCAGACCTTTGGAACCCCTCCCTTCACCGTGTCCGCAACGTCGAATTCGCCAGGCGCGATCACCTACACCGTCCTCTCAGGTCCCGCCACAGTTGCAGGCTCCGTGATCACCCTCACCGGCGCGGGTACCGTCGTCCTCCAGGCCAGCCAGGCTGCGTCCACCGGATTCAGCGCGGCCACGGTAACGACCAGCTTCAACGTAACCGCCATCGCGTCCACTCTCTCGTTCGCACCAATCCCCGCAAAGACCTTCGGTTCGGCTCCCTTCGCGATCGCTGCGTCCTCCAACTCGCCTTCGCCGATCACCTATGCGGTCTTGTCTGGGCCCGCTACGATCACCGGCAACATCGTCACCCTGACCGGCGTAGGCCAGGTCACACTCGCAGCCTCACAGACTGCAGGGGCAGGCTACGCGGCCGGCCAGGCAGTCACTTCGTTCAGCGTGAACGCCGCCACCACAACGCTGACCATCCCCACCATTCCCACCCAGACCTTCGGCGGTGCGCCCCTGGCGCTTGCCGCGACCTCGAATTCACCCGGCACGATCACGTGGAGCGTCGTCAGTGGTCAGGCGATCGTCCTCGGCAACACGGTCAGCTTCACCGCCGTGGGCCCGGTCACACTGCAAGCCACCCAGGCAGGCAGCGGAAGCTTCCTCCCAGCCACCGCCACCGTGAGCTTCACCGTCGATCCAGCCGTGCCTAGCCTGAAGATCGCCAGTATCCCCACTCAGACCTTCGGCGCAGGCCCCGTCACCGTGTCCGCGACGTCCAACTCATCCGCGCCCATCACGTACACCGTGCTGAGCGGCCCGGCATCCCTGTCCGGCGCCACGCTGACCCTGAACGGCACAGGCACCGTCACTCTCCAGGCCTCCCAGTCGCCTGCAGGCAACTACCTCGGCGCCACCGCCACCACCTCGTTCACAATCGCCCCCTCGTCTGTCGTTCTCGCGGGCGACTTCGCGCTGCCCAACAACATCACCATCACGATGAACCAGGGGGACAGCAAGACCGTCACGGTTCCCCTCTCGGCGATCAACGGCTTCAACGGCCAGATCGCCTTCCAGTGCACCGTGCCCGCCGCCATGACCTTCGGCGTCTGCAACGCGACAACCGCGCAGCTTGCATCGAACGCGCCCGGCAGCTCCGACGTTACGATCACCACCAGAGGCTCCAACCAGACGGCGGAAGAGCGCGGCGCGCCGCTGCACCCCGGAACCAAAGGCTTGATCGTACTCGCGAGTCTGCTGCCCTTCGGCCTTCCCTTTGTCCGGCGCCGCAAGATCACCCTCAGACGCTTTACCCTCGGTATGCTCTGCGCACTCTCCTTGGGAGCCGTCTCGATGGCCACCACAGGGTGCGGCGCCATGATCCTCAACTCGCTCACCCCCGCGGGAACCTATGTGCTGAACGTCAACGCCTCCAGTGGCTCCACCGCTCACGCCATGACGATCACCGTGATCGTGCAGCAGCCGAAAAACTAGTCCGCCCCGGGGCTCTTCACGCGGCCAGCCCCGGGGCTGTTCACGCGGCCAGCCCCGGGCTGTTCACGTGGCCAGCCCGGCTCCATCCTCTCGCCGCATTCGAACTCGGACGATCCGACGGCTTCAACCGCGGCTGCCTCCCATGTACTCTCGTACCCAAGGAGGGGCCAGACCATCTCGCGCATGAAGGCTCGAACCGCACACATCCTCTGCTTCCTCCTCGGCCTGGCTGTCGCCCCGGCGCTCGTTTCGCTCTGGCTCACCTTCGGCACGCCACCTGTAGCCGTAGGCGACTCCCCCGTTCCCTTCGAAGCCAACATCGTCGAGATTCCGCTTCGTGCCCGCATGCATCGGGAGATGCCGGCTTCGGTGCCCATCGGCCCGACCGACGCAAACCTCAACGCGGGCGCAGGCATCTATCAGGACAAATGCGCCTTCTGCCACGGCACCTCTGCGGAGGCCGCACCCTACGCCACATCGATGTTTCCTCGACCTCCCCAACTATGGAGGAGGCATGGCCATGCCGTCGGCGTCAGTGACGATCCCGTCGGTGAGACCTTCTGGAAGATCAAGAACGGCATTCGTCTCTCCGGTATGCCCGCGTACGGCAAGGCGCTCACAGAGACCCAGATCTGGCAGGTCAGCCTTCTGCTCTCGCGTGCCGACAAGCCCCTGCCCGCAGAGGCAGCCGAGGCTGTAGCCCAGTAGCCTCGCAGCCTGCGTTCCCGTCAGAAGCTATACCGCACACCCGCCTCGACCCGGCGGCCATTGTCCGCCGTCACCGCCTTGCCGAACTGCGGCGACCCCAGAACTCCGCCCACCGCCGTCACGTTCTGGTGATTCAGTACGTTCGATGACCGTACATTGAGCGTCACCTTCTGCTGGTGCTCCGCCTTCGCGTTGTGCGTCATCGTAAAGGTCCGCTCGGCGTTCATATCCAGGTAGTAGGTCCACGGCATCACGCCCTTGTTGCGCGGAAACACGCCCGTGCCGCCGCTCGCAACCAGAAGACCCCAGGGTGTCGAGACCGCCCCCGGCGTTCCCACCGCGGCATACTGAGGCCGATCGTTGAACACGCCATCTCCGTTGTTGTCGAAGCCCGTGGTGATGTTGTAATGCGCGTCGCCACCCCCGTTGAAGTCCGCGCTCCACTGCACCTTGCCGGGCAGGGAGACGCTCGCGTTGCCGAACAGCTCCCACCCGTTCTGCCGGCTGCGGCGCGCAAACTCTCCTGCGTTCGAGTAGGCACTCTGGGGGGAGGAAAACTCGTCATCGTCCGTATCGTCCAGAAGATTGAGCCGCAACCCTCCGAAGAAGAATTGCACATGCTTCAGCGTATGCTGCTCGATGCCGAGAAAGGTCGCGTTCACCCTGCCCTGACCGCTGTTCTGAACCTGCAACACGTTCTCATTCGCCAGCCCAGGTCGAGGTCCATAGGGCGAACCATCCTTCGGCGAGTTGATATTCACCGTCCGGGTTTCGTTCCAGATCCGGCCCACATAGTAGTCGAACGACAGGTTGAACCCGGCAGGAAGGGCTCGGGTTGCTCCGACGTTTTCCGCAGCCCAGCTCAGGTTGCTCACGTGGGGAGCAAACTCCCGTCGTGTGTGGATCGGAACGGCGCCCGCGAATGGATCCCCGTAGACCGGGTTGTACACCAGGCTCGTCACCCGTTCTGCGCCATCCTCGCGAGCCACCTCGGCAGCCACTCCTGGACCGAACCTCCCGGAGAACATCCCGGCATGCGCATGCACCGTCCAGCGAGCCTTGCTGCCCGGCGACCACAACACACCGAGCCTGGGCACAAACGCCCCAAATGTCTCCGGATCGTTCTGCAGGTAGTACCGTACCCCATACGCCACATGCACGCCGTGCCCGGCGTTCCAATCGTCCTGAAAGAAGAGAGCCTCTTCAATCTGGGTGAACGCCACGCGTGGAGTTCCCGTTACGTTCGTGAATGCCGTCGGCGTCCCCCCGGGCAGACCCAGCTGCGCCCGTCGATACTGCTCAATCCCGGTAATCGTCACGCTCTGCCCAGGCTCAGCTCTGCCGCCGGCGTCCAGCAGCGGTGCCGTCCCGCCCCCAAAGGTATACGTCCCGTTGAAGTTGCTCGGCAGATCGCGGCGCTCGCCATACACCATCATCTGCGTGCCCAGCTTGATGGTGTGGTTCTTTGGCGTCAGGATCGCGTCATCATCCCACTCCACATTCAACTCGCGAACCCTCTTCGCGCCGATCGATGCGCCGCCCCCGGTAAACGCTCCGGCTACCTGCACCTGCGGCGCACTCGAACCCGGCGAATCGCCTTCGCCATCCCAGCGCAGGCTCAACCGCGATTCATGCATCGCTCGCGGACTCACCGTCGTAATCTCGCTGAGCCGCGCCATGTGCTCGTAGGTCTGGCTGTCGTAACCCGTCTCCGCCAGGCTACCGCCGCCCACCCCCAGGTTCTGCAGATGATTCACGTGCGCGCTGTAGCTTGCGATCAGCGTGTTCTTGGCTCCGAGCTGCCAGTCCAGCCGCGCCGTGCCCAGCCACAGTCGCTGCGGCGTCGCTACATTGCTCGATGTGTTCACCTCGGCACCCGCGGCATCCAGGGTCACCGCGTTGACCACGGCGAAGTTGTCGATGCTGCGATGCTCGAACGTCAACGCGAAGTCGCTGCCCACCCTGCGCACCGGCCCGGTCAGTTCGAACCCGAAGCGTTGTTTCCCAAGCGCGGCCCGGCTCGTCGAGAAGGGATCCCGCGCGTTCTCCCACGGGCTGCCGTTGGTCAGAAACAAGGCGCCGTGGTAAGTCTTCTGTCCAGGCTTGGTATATACCTCCACACGCGCACCACCGAACGGCGGCTCGCGATATTCAGCCGAGAACTGGTCGGGATTCACCTTGATGTAGGCGATCGAACTCTTCGGCGGAAGTGCGCTCGATCCCTGGAACCCGTCCACCGCCACAGTCACCGCGGAGGGACTGCCACCCATCGCGGCCGCAAGCTGCTGCAGCTCACGCAACAGATCGTCGGGGTCGTCGGCCAGAGACTGCAGCGCCTTTCCTTCAATCGTCTGCGTGGGCCCACTCGCCGCCGCGCTTACGGCAGCTCCATCCTGCGTTGCGCTCACGTCCATCTGAGTCCGCACCTCGGCCAGCTTCAGCACCAGCTCCAGCTCTGCGCTGTGCGGAGCCGTCACACGCACCTCCACCGCCGCAAAGCCCTCCGCCCTCACCGAGATCCGGTGTGGTCCGTCCGCGACGCAGAGCAGCCGGAACTTGCCCTCCGCATCGCTCACAGCGGGTGCTCCGCCGTCCAGTGATACCGCTGCCTGCGGGATCACCGCCATCGTGCCGTCCCGCACAACACCCCAGAGCGAGGACGCCCGGCAAGGAACCTGGGCGAAGGCACAAGGGAGCGAAAGCGCCGCAAACGCGGCGGCAGCCAAGAGCTTGTTCATGCTGTCCTCTATCTCGTGCAGTTGGGGCCGGTGCACTCAAGCCGCAAGCAGTCCGCGGCCTGCCTGCGCGCAGCATCCACTCGTCGCGCAGACCGAAACGGCACACCGGCCGGTTCCCTGACGACTACGCAGCCTGCTGCCCCGAAGTTCCGCGAAATCTCTCGGAATCCGACGTCACCCCGCGTCCCTCCCCCCAGCCGTGTGCGTCGTCTCCAACTCAGGGAAAGGTCCAGAGCGGGTTGGGGAACGTCCAGATCGGGTCAGGGGAAAGTCCAGATCGCGAGTAAATTTCAGCTTGCGCGTCTCCCCCGCACTCTGCTACGTTAGCGCTAACGTGCTCGCGGCGGGCACAGCGAGGTCTCCTGATGGCAGCTACAACACAGAGTGAAGCCCCCAACGATCTGGCGATTGAAGACGGCTGGAGCGACTTCGTTGCGGGACGCTACCGCGAAGGCAAATCCGAGGCCGAGTTCCGCAACTACGACGCTAAGGTCGTCCCCACGGTCGCCGAGTTCTACAAGACCAATCATGAGTTGCAGACGCTCGACTTCGTGCTGGCCAAGGAAAAGCTCTACTTGCCCCTGACGAAGAGGACGATGAGCATCTGGGAGGCCGCGGAGTTCCTCAACACCCTCGTCGATGAGAGCGACCCGGACACGGACCTGACCCAGATCGAGCACCTGCTCCAGACCTCCGAGGCCATCCGGAACGACGGCCACCCCCGGTGGATGGTCCTCGCAGGCTTCATCCACGACCTCGGCAAGATCCTCTGCCTCTACGGCGAGCCGCAGTGGGCTGTGGTAGGCGATACGTTTCCGGTGGGCTGTGCGTATTCGGACAAGATCGTCTTCCCCGAGTACTTCGATTTGAACCCCGACAGCAAAATGCCCCAGTACAGCACCCAGCTCGGTATCTATGAGCCACACTGCGGCTTGAACAACGTCCACATGTCCTGGGGACACGACGCCTACATCGCTCACGTCGTACGAGACTACATGCCCGAGCCGGCCCTCTACATGCTGCGCTATCACTCGTTCTACGCGTGGCATCAGCAGGGCGCGTATGCTCACCTCGTGTCCAGGCACGACGAGGCCATGCTGCCGTGGGTGCAGAAGTTCAACCGCTACGACCTCTACTCCAAGGGAGCAGCCAAGCCGAACGTCGACCAGCTGAAGCCCTTCTACGACGACCTGATCGCCGAGTTCTTTCCCGACAAACTCGCCTGGTAGACAGCCCTGCACCCCACAAATTCGCGGCGGAACAGGCACTGGTTCGGTGTGCGCAGTACCGCCCCCCAGCCCCCCTACTTAAGTCCTAAAGTATCCCGGAATAAGGACTTAAGTCTGGACTTGGAAGGGTGAAGTCCAGACTCTCTCTGAGTTGGTCGTGGGCTGGTCTGGTCCCGCTGGTCCTGGTCTCGGGTTGTTTCCT
>JALYIA010000092.1 GCA_030776065.1 Acidobacteriota bacterium | reverse complement strand
GGGCGGCGGAGGCGATTGGGGGGCTTGACACGCTTCGTGGGGAGGTGGGGAGGTGGGGAGGTGGGGCGGTAAAGGCGGTTAAGGCGGTAAAGGTAAGGCGGTAAAGGTAAGGAGGTAGGAGGTAAGGAGGTGGGAGGTATGAGGTAGGAGGTATGAGGTAGGAGGTAAGGAGGTAGGAGGTAGGAGGTGGGAGGGGTGGGGGGCGACGGCGATGCGGGGTGTCGGGGCGATGCCGGGTCGGCGGCGTGGGGGCCGTGGGGCTTTCGTGGTAGGGCGCGTCGGGGGTGCGACCGTAGAATGGGGGGATGGCGACGGGTGTGCAGCAGGCCGAAGTGCAGCAGGACGTGCAGCAGCAACTGCAGCAGGACGTGCAGCAGATGGATCGGCAGATGGATAGGCAGCGCCGGGTGGTGCATGCGGTGTGTTCGCACGACTGTCCGGACTCGTGCGGCGTGCTGGTGACGGTGGAGTCCGTGACGGGCGGGGACGGCAGGGTGACGGAGCGTGCGGTGAAGGTGGCGGGGGATCCGACGCATCCGGTGACGCGGGGATTTTTGTGCGGCAAGGTGGCGCGGTATCTGGACCGGGTGTATTCGCCGGACCGGCTGCTGTATCCGATGAAGCGGAGGGCTGGGGCGCCCAAGGGTCCTGGGGGATACGGCGCCCTGCGGGGGCGGGAGGCTGCGGCGTTTGAGCGGATCTCGTGGGACGAGGCGCTGGGGCTGGTTGCCGAGAGGCTGAAGGGGATTGCGGAGGCGTGGGGTCCGGAGAGCGTGCTGCCGTACAGCTATGCGGGGACGATCGGGCAGCTTGGGTACGGATCGATGGACCGGCGGTTCTTTCATCGGCTGGGGGCGTCGCAGCTTGACCGGACGATCTGCGCGGAGGCCGGTGGGCAGGCGCTGAAGAGTGTGTACGGGATCAAGCTGGGGACGCGGCCTGAGGACTTTGCGTGCGCGGGGCTGATTATCGCGTGGGGGGCGAACGTCCACGGAAACAATATTCACCTGTGGCCGTTTATCGAGGAGGCTCGGCGGAAGGGTGCGCGGCTGGTGGTGATCGATCCGTACCGGACGCGTACGGCGGCTCTGGCGGACGAGCACCTGGCGATTCGTCCGGGGACGGATGGGCTGCTGGCGCTGGCGATGATGCATGTGATCTTCCGGGACCGGCTGGAGGACAGGTCGTACATGGCGGAGTGTACGCGCGGGGGCGCGGAGCTTCGGGCGCATGCGTTGAAGGCGGAGCACACGCCGGAGGCGGCGGCGGAGTGTACGGGGATTGCGGCGGAGCGGATCGAGGCGCTGGCGCGGGCGTACGGACGTGCCCGGCGGCATGGCGGGCCGGCGGCGATCCGGCTGAACTACGGGGTGCAGCGGAGCGAGAACGGCGGCACGGCGGTGCGTGCGATCTGCATGCTGCCGCTGATTACGGGGAGCTGGCAGCAGCGGGGCGGCGGGCTGCAGTTGTCGACCAGCGGGTCGTTTCCATTCAACGCGGCGGCGCTGCAGATGCCGGAGCTGATGGAGGCGAGCGCGCTGGGGCGTGTGGCGCGGGTGGTGAATATGAGCCGGCTGGGGGATGCTCTGACGGGTCTGGGGACGGCGGGGCGCGAGGCCGAGGGGCCTGCGGTGAAGGCGTTGTTTGTGTACAACTCGAACCCCGCGGCGGTGGCGCCGAACCAGAATGCGGTGCTGCGCGGGCTGGGGCGTGCGGATCTGTTCACGGTGGTGCATGAGCAGTTCTTTACGGATACGACGGACTATGCGGATGTGGTGCTGCCGGCGCCGACGTTTCTTGAGACGAAGGATGTGCAGGGTGCGTATGGGCACTTGTATGCGGGGGTGTCCGAGCAGGCGATTGCGCCGCTGGGGGAGGCGTGGAGCAATGTGGCGCTGTTCGGCGCGCTGGGGCAGCGGATGGGGTTCCCGGAGCCGTGCTTCGCGGAGACCGAGGATGAGCTGATCGACCAGGCGCTGACGACGGCGGACCCGTGGTTTGCGGGGATCACGCGGGAGCGGCTGGAGCGGGAGGGCCACGTGCTGCTGGGGATGCCGACGGATGCGGAGGGACACGTACTTCCGTTCTCGACGTCGAAGTGGTTTCGGACGCCGAGCGGATGCGGCGAGCTGGTGCCGGTGCCGGTGTTCCGTGCGCCGGTGGAGTCGCGTGGGGGCGAGGGCGGGCGGGGCGGGGAGTATCCGCTCGAGTTTCTGCCGCGCAAGGCGGACAACTACATGAACTCCACGTTTGCGAATATCCCGAAGCACCAGGCGATGGAGGCGCGGACGGCGGGGATCCTGGAGATGCATGCGGAGGATGCGGCGGCGCGCGGGCTTTCTACGGGGGACGCGGTGGAGGTGTACAACGGGCGCGGGCTGGTGGAGCTGGAGGCGCGGGTGGGGGAGCTGGTGCCTGCGGGTGTGGTGTCTGCGCGGCTGGACTGGACGAAGCTTTCGGGCAGAGAGGGTCGCGGGGGCTCGAACGTGAATGCGTTGACGAGCGAGCGGCTGACGGATCTTGGCGGGGGCGCGACGTTTTATTCGGTGCTGGTCGAGGTGCGGCGGGCGCAGGCGCGGTAAGGGTGCGGTGTGCCGCGTGGGCGGCCTTTGCAGCAGACGTGTGTGCGTGCGAGGAAGACGGGCGTGCCTGGGACGGGGGGCTTGTGCGCGTGCGGGAACGGCGCGTGCGTGGCTGCGACCCGGGCGGGGAACTCGCGCCGTCGCGGGTTGCTCCCATATAATCGAGTTTCCCCAGGACGGGACGCGGGGCGGAAATCTGGACAGCAGTGAGGGTGTGCGTATTTTTACCGTAAAGCGAGTGAGCGGAAGTTTTCGAAAGTTCAAGCTACAGTCTGTGCGCACGCGCTTCAGCCGCTCCCGCATTGCGTTTGCCGTGGCCTCTCTTGTGCTGTGGGGGCTGGTGGCCGGGGGTTCGGGGGCGTGGGCGCAGGCGGGTGCGGGTGCTTCGGCGGGCGCGGCTGCTGCGGATCGTCCGGCGACTCCGGCGGAGCTTGAGGCGTCTCATCTTCCTCTGTGCGGCCCGCAGGTGATCGGCAACCGGAGGATACCGAAGGACTCGGTGATGGCTCGGCTGTCGTCGCACCAGGGCGACGCGTACGATCCGTCGGCGGTGGAGCGGGACTTCAACTCGCTGTGGAACACGGGTTTTTTTGAGAATGTGCGGATCGAGGGGTCGCTGACTCCCACGTGCGTGCAGCTGGTGGTGATTGTGCGGGAGAAGTCGACGATCCGCGAGATCAACTACACGGGTCTGAACGCGGTGACGTTGAGCGATGTGCAGGAGCGGTTCAAGAAGGCGAAGGTCGGGCTGACGGTGGAGAGCCAGTACGATCCGACGCGCATCTATCGGGCGATTGCGGTGCTGAAGGATCTGCTGGCGGAGCATGGGCACCAGTTCGCGACCGTGACGTATGTGGTGAAGACGATTCCTCCTGCGTCGGTGGGGATTACGTTCAAGGTGAAGGAAGGGCCGACGGTAAAGGTCGGCAAGATTGCGTTCGAGGGCAACAACAACATCAACGACCGGACGCTGCGTGCGTCGATGATGAACACGCGGCCGATCGGGATTCCGCATTCGATTGTGCTGGAGAATCTGTTCTCCCGGACGTTTGACGCGAGCAAGCTGGATGAGGACACGGAGCGGGTTCGGCGGGCGTACCAGGACCGCGGGTACTTCAAGGCGCAGACGGCGGAGGCGCAGACGCATGTGCGGGATGCGGGCGGGCTGAATCCGTTTACGCTGCGGCCTTCGACGGGCAAGCGGATCGACATACTGATGCCGGTGGAGGAAGGGGAACGGTACAAGCTGGGGAGCATTACGTTCTCCGGCAACAAGGCGGTGGCGAACAACCGGGCGCTGCGGGCTCAGTTTGCGCAGAAGGACGGCGAGTACTTCAACCTGACGAAGTTCTCCAAGGGGCTGGAGGCGCTGCGCAAGGCGTATGGGACGCAGGGGTTCATCAACATGGTGGCGAACCCGCAGCCGAAGTTCGACGAGGCGGCGAAGCTGGTGAACTGGGTGATCGACATCGACGAGGGGCAGCCGTTCTATGTGTCGCGGATCGAGTTCACGGGGAACACGATTACGCGGGACAAGGTGATCCGGCGCGAGCTTCTGCTGGAGGAGGGCCAGGTGTACAGCTCGCAGCGGTGGGACCTGTCGATTCTGCGGCTGAACCAGCTGAGCTACTTTGAGGCGCTGAAGGCGGAGCAGGACTCCGAGACGCACCAGAATGCGGAAGAGCATACGGTGGATCTGCTGCTGAAGCTGAAGGAGAAGGGCAAGAACTCGATCGCGTTGAACGGCGGCATCAGCGGGCTTTCGGGAACGTTTATCGGGTTGACCTACGAGACCAACAACTTCCTTGGGCTGGGTGAGACGTTGTCGGTGAACGCCAACATCGGCGATCTTTCTCGCAACTTGAGCTTCGGGTTCAACGAGCCGTATCTGCGGAACAAGCCGATCTCCGTCGGGGTTGAGGTGTTTACGCGGAAGTACGACTACAACCCGGCGAAGTCGTATTCGATCTCGAACAGCACGCCGCAGAATCTGTCGAACGCGCAGCAGTCGCTGCTGACGAACTACAACCAGTCGACGTCCGGGTTCACGGTGTCGGCGAGCGAGCCGTTGAAGCATCTGTGGTCGAGCCGGGGCGTGTCTCGTGTGGGCGTGACGTACTCGCTGTCCCGGGCTTCGGTGACGACGTTCAACGACAATACGCGCAACGTGTTTCAGTCGCTGGCGTTCCGGTCTGGGGTGCAGGGGCCGAACCAGCTAAGCGGGATTATCACTTCGACGATCCAGCCGAGTTTTTCGTACTCGAGCCTGGACCGGGGTGTAGGTCCGCACTCGGGCCGGGACTTGAACGTCTCGGTGCAGGTGGCGGGCGCGGGCGGCAATGTGAAGTACCTTTCGCCGGTGCTGGCGTTCCGTCAGTACTATCCGATGAAGGGGCTGCGCATCTCCAACGAGGGCCGCAACGTGCTTGGCATGCGGCTGCAGCTTGCGCATGTGACGGGCTTCGGGGGCGAGGTGGCTCCGCCGACGAACCGCATCTACGGGGGCGGCGAGAACGACGTGCGCGGGTTCGACATCCGGGCCGCGTCGCCGTACACGTTTATCCCGGTGACGGTGCAGTTCAACCTGACGAACCCGGACGGGACGACGGTGCCACGCGATCCGACGCAGCCGAGCCTGGGGAATGTGCAGATTCCGCTGCCGATCTACCGGCTGGTGTCGGTGGGCGGGGACTCGCAGCTTACGGCGAACGTGGAGTATCGAATCCCGATCGTGAGCCAGGTGTCGTTTGAGCTGTTTACGGACTTCGGGATGACGGGGGATCTGCAGCCTGGGCAGTTGCGGCAGAGTGTGGCGGGCGCGGCGGCGCTTTCGAGTCCGTCGTACGGCTGCCCGACGTTTGTGAACGGCGCCTGCTATGGCGGGCAGAAGGTGAACTTCCCGACGACGCTTTCGACGGTGCCGCACACGAACTTCGTGCCTCGGATGTCGACGGGTGCGGAGATCCAGGTGATTCTGCCGATCGTGAACGCGCCGTTCCGGCTGTATTACTCGTATAACCCGCTGCGTCTGTTCCGCGACCTGCCGCAGCAGCTTGCGGTGGACCCGGCGGCGTTCCGGGCGATGTTCCCGAATAACGGCGCGGGGTTGTACTCCTACCAGCAGGCGCTGCAGTACTACGGGGCGAACTACCAGCTTCGCGAGCCGCGAAAGACGTTCCGGCTGACGGTGGCCACGACCTTCTAAGGGGGCGGGGCTCGAGGGTCCTGGCTGCGGAGAGGGTGGTCCGGTGCTGCCCGGCATGCGGGCTATTATCTGCGGCGCGCTAACCGCTGCGGCGGGCTAGTAGCTGCGCGGGTACATCCGGGAGATGAGGTCGTGCCAGGTGAGGCGGTCCTGGTCGAGCAGCGCCCAGAGATGGCCCAGGCCGAGGGTGACGGTCGAGAGCACAAGGGCGAGGACGCGGAGGCGCATGGCGCGGCGGGTGGGGTTCTCGTCCGCGAAGGTGCAGAGGCCGACGTGTGCGAGGCGCATGCCGGGGGTGGCATCGGAGAAGGTGAAGAAGAGGAGTTGGTAGGCGAGCGCGAGGGCGGCGACGGTGAGCGCAAGGGTCCCGAGGGCGGAGGGGAGGGGCAGATCCTGGAGCGCGGCGGCGGCGGTGGGTGTGGCGAAGCGGGCGGCGGAGGCGGCGGAGGCAGCGGCGAAGCAGAGGGCAGCGGCTCCGATGATCGCGGCGTCGATCGATGCGGCGAG
>JALYIA010000091.1 GCA_030776065.1 Acidobacteriota bacterium | reverse complement strand
GTCGCGATCCCGTCCGCCGCGTCGATTGCGGCCGGACCGCTCGCCCGACCGCTCGCCAGAACGGTCGCCGGAACGCTCGCCCGAGCCGGACGCGGCGGGCTCGCCTGCGGTCAGCCGGGGAGCCCGGTGGTCTCCGTTCGAGGAGGTGTCGAACTCGGCGGAGTCGGGGACCTCCTCCAGGAAGTCGGTGATGTAGAGGAAGGCATCGCGTTCGAGGCCGATGTCGACAAAGGCGGACTGCATGCCCGGCAGCACGCGGGTTACGCGGCCGTTGTAGATGGAGCCGGCGAGGGTGTACTCATTCTCGCGCTCGTAGTAGATCTCGGTGAGGGCGTCGTTCTCGACGATGGCCAGCCGCGTCTCATGCGGCGTGCTGGAGATGTAGATCTCTTTCGACATGGGCTCTGCTCTTTCTGTCCGCTCCGGTTCGGTGACCGGGAGGGCGGACGGCAGGGCAGGCGAGAAGATCGGAGGGGTCTAGCAGACTGCTAGACGCCACTCCCCGGGGGGTGCGGACAGGCGTGTTGCGGGAGGAGGAAGCTCTTGGTGGACCGAAGTGTGCAGCAACCGGCCGGGAGCCGGCCTGGGCTGCACGCAGGCGAGGCCGCGGTGCGCGGGAGCCTGGGGATGGGAGTTCCGGTCGATGTCACGAGGAGAGGCTTCTGACGAGCACAGGCATGCGGACTTTGTGACCAACGCGGCTTTGGGCGTGTGCCGAAGCGGGGCCGTTTGCGATCCGGATGCGATCATCTTCCCTACAAACCTGTCCGGCCAACGGAGTTCCAACACTCTTGCCTGGCCGGCCTTTTTCTATAAGTCGTATTCTGTTCGAAACCTTTGCCGCCTGCCTGCGGGAGGCGCTAAGGGGGCGGGGGCGCCTTCCGGCCAACGTGTGTTGCAGCCGGATACACCTAGTATGCACTATTTAGGCGGCCGCCGCTTGCCGGAGTGCGGCCGGGGTGCGCGGCCGGGGTACCTCCTGCGGTGCCTTCCTGACTCTTGCGATGTCTCCTGCGATGCTGCTGCGGTGCCGCGGGTGCGGCGCGGCTAGTTCACGAAGCGGCTCATCCGGATGTTCATCACGATGCCGAGCGCGAGAAAGGTGAACAGGATGGACGATCCTCCGTAGCTCATCAGGGGCAGCGGGATGCCGGTGACGGGCATCAGTCCGACCACCATGCCGATGTTGACGAGGATCTGGAAGAGCAGCACCGCCATCACCCCCATGACCAGAAACGCGCCGGGGATATCGGGCGCCTGCTGGGCGTTCTGGATCAGGCGCGTGAGGATCAGGAAGTAGAGCACAAGGATCCCGATGCCGCCGATGAAGCCGTGCTCCTCGCAGAAGGCGGCGAAGATGAAGTCGGTGTACGGAATGGGCAGGAAATCGCCCTGGGTCTGGGTTCCGCGGTTGGTGCCTTTGCCCCAGAGGCCGCCCGAGCCGACGGCGATCTTGGACTGCAGGATCTGGTAGCCCGCGCCTCGGGGGTCGCTTCCGGGATCCATGAAGCTGGTGATGCGGGCCTGCTGGTAGGGCTTCAGGCGCTTGCCGCTCAGGTAGGCTCCGCCGACCAGGACGGCGAGTCCGAGGCAGAGGATCGCGACCTGACGGAGGCGGATGCCGCCGAGGAACAGCCCGCAGATGAGCGCGGGGGTGTAGGTGAGTCCCGTGCCGAGGTCCGGCTGCTTGAGCACCATGGCCATGGGGAGGAGCACCAGGGCGAAGGCCTTGCCGATGTCGGGCCAGGTGAGTTCGCGCCCGGCGAGGTTCCAGAAGAAGCGTGCGACGGTGAGGATCAGCACCAGCTTGACCCACTCGGAGGGCTGGAAGTGCACGCCCGCGCCGAAGTTGATCCAGCGCCTGCCTCCGTTGACGGAGGTGCCGATGGCGAGCACGGCGACGAGGGCGATCAGGCTTGCGCCGTAGGCCCAGGGCGCGATGTCGAGCAGGCGGTGGTAGTCGATCAGCGAGATGAGGAACATGAGGCCGATGCCGACCAGAAGGAAGCCGATCTGCTTGTGATCGAAGCCGTGGAACTTGGTGTGCAGCGTGGCGGACTTGATCTCGAGCACGCTGATGAGGGACATCAGCAGGACGAGGCCGAAGAGCATCCAGTCGAAGTCGCGGTACAAGGAGAGTCTGCGCATGGTGTGGAC
>JALYIA010000090.1 GCA_030776065.1 Acidobacteriota bacterium | reverse complement strand
GCGTGAGGGCGATGTGCGGTGGGTTGTTGGGGTCGGCGGGGGTGCCGGCCGCGGGGTTCTGGGCGGCGGTGGGGAGGGCGAGGGCGAGCGTGGCGAGGAGGAGGGAAGTGCGCATGGTGCTGGGGGGATCTTTCCCGATCGCGAGATGGTCTTCGGCCTATGGTTGGTTTTGCGGCGGTGTCTGTCAAGGGGGTGCGGCGTTTCGCGAGTGAGGCGAGCGGACGGGCCATCTCGCGGGTAGGGGACGGCGTCTATGGGACTACGTTTCGGCCGCGGGTTTACGCTGCGGAGTTTGGGCCGCGGGGTTCGGGCCGCGGGGCAGTATCCGGCGCGGTTGGCCGGGCGGCGGGTCTGGGAGTGTTGAGACACAAGCAATTGAGGAGAGGGAGCGATGGGAGCTTTGACGGAGAGGCCGAACTTTGAGCCGGTGCCGGTGTCCGGGCCGGTGGGGAGCATCGTGGACGGGCGGTATGCGCCGCCGCCGCAGGATGGCGGAGGGCAGCAGTGGGTGCGGGCGAGCATGCGGGTGCAGCGGAGTCCGGAGGAGCTGTATGCGTTGTGGCGGAGCTTCGAGCGTGCTCCGGAGTGGATGGAGCAGGTGAGCTCGGTGACGTTGACGGGGCCGAAGACCACACACTGGGTGATGCAGGTGGGAGACAAGCCGGTGGAGTGGGATGCGGAGGTGCTGGCGGATGAGCCGGGGCGGCGGATTGCCTGGAGGTCGACGGGCGGCATGATGGACCAGGCGGGCGAGGTGATGTTCACGGAGGCGCCGGGCGGACGGGGGACGATTGTGACGGTGCTGCAGGAGTTCCGGATGCCGAAGCTGGCGAGTGTGGCGGCGGCGATGAAGGGGCGGGAGCCGAAGCAGAAGGTGATCGAGGACCTCCGGCACTTCAAGCAGCTTGCGGAGGCGGGCGAGATTCCTCGGGTTGCGGGGCAGCCGCACGGCAAGCGCGGCGTGGTCGGCGGGCTGAAGGAGTTTGCGTATGGGGAGACGGTTCCGACTCCTCCGGTGGCGAAGGCGAGCTAGGCAGGATAGCTGCAGGGCGAAACGAGGAGAGGGCGATGAAGGCTTTGTGCTGGATGGGAACGGGGAAGGTGGAGACTCTGACGGTGGCTGACCCGACGATCTTGAATCCTCGGGATGCGGTGATCAAGGTGACGCGGACGGCGATCTGCGGGAGCGACCTGCACCTGTTCGACGGGTACATCCCGACGATGGAGCAGGGGGACATCCTGGGGCACGAGTTCATGGGGATCGTCGAGGAGGTGGGGTCCGAGGTCACGAAGCTGAAGCGCGGAGACCGGGTGGTGGTGCCGTTCACGATTGCGTGCGGGGGCTGCATGTTCTGCAAGAAGCAGCTATGGTCCGCGTGCGACAACACGAATCCGAACGCGCACATCATGGAGCTGGCGTACGGGTATACGGGGTCTGCGCTGTTTGGCTACTCGCACATGATGGGCGGGTATGCGGGCGGGCAGGCGCAGTATGTGCGGGTGCCGTTTGCGGATGTAGGGCCGCTGAAGATCGAGAGCGATCTGCCGGATGAGAAGGTGCTGTTTCTTTCGGACATCTTTCCGACGGGGTATATGGCGGCGGAGAACGCGCAGATCGAACCGGGGGATACGGTTGCGGTGTGGGGCTGCGGTCCGGTGGGGCAGTTCGCGATTGCGAGCGCGTTTATGCTTGGCGCGGCGCGGGTGATTGCGATCGACCGGTTTCCGGAGCGGCTGGAGCTGGCGCGCAGTCTGGGCGCGATCACGGTGGACTACACGGAGGAGGACGTCAGCGTGCTGGAGGCGCTGAAGGACCTGACGGGCGGCATCGGGCCGGATGGCTGCATCGATGCGGTGGGGATGGAGGCGCACTCGAGCGATCTGCAGGGTGTGTACGACAAGGTGAAGCAGATGACGCTGATGGAGACGGACCGGCCGATCGCGCTGCGGCAGGCGATCCAGGCGATCCGGAAGGGGGGTACGCTCTCGATTCCGGGGGTGTACGGCGGCGCGCTCGACAAGGTTCCGTTCGGGGCGGCGTTCGGGAAGGGCATCACGATGAAGATGGGGCAGACGCACATGCATCGCTACATGAAGCCGCTGCTGGAGCGGATCGAGCAGGGGCAGATCGATCCGAGGTTTCTGATCTCGCACCGGATCACGCTGGACGAGGCGCCCGCGATGTATGAGATCTGGCGGGACAAGAAGGAGCGGGTGACGAAGATCGTGATCGATCCGTGGGCTGAGAAGGCAGCCGCGTAGAGCGCAGACTTTGGCACGTTCCTGAAAGTTCGCCAGACGCGCAGGGGGAGGAGCTTCGGCTCCTCCCGTCTTTTTGCGCTGAGGCGGGACCTGGGTGGATGCGGCTATTCTGGCGGTGCGGCTGTCTCTGGCGCGTTTGCGGCTATTCTGGTGCGCGGATGAGAATGATGCGCGGGGTGTTCGGCGGGCTGGTGTTTCTGGCGGCGTTTCTGCTGTTTGCGGTGGAGCCGATGGCGGCAAAGCGGCTGCTGCCGGTGCTGGGCGGGTCCTCGGCGGTGTGGGTGACGTGCCTGGTGTTCTTCCAGGCGGCGCTGCTGGCGGGGTATGGGTACGCGTACTGGATGGTGCGGCGGGCGCGTGTCCGGGTGCATGCGGGGGTGCTCGGGATGGTGGCGGTGATGCTCGCCGGCGCGCCATTGCTGCTGGGCGCTTTTGGGTTGGACGTGCATTTCAATCCGGATGCGGCTGCGCACCCGGTGCAAACCATCTTCGTTGCGTTAGGTTGTAGCATTGCAGCCCCGTTTATTTTGCTGGCCGCGACCAGTCCGATGCTGCAGGTGTGGTGGGTGCGGGTGTCGGGTGAGGGAGTGCCGTACCGGTTCTTTGCTTTGTCCAACGCCGGTTCGCTGCTGGCGCTGCTGCTGTACCCGACGCTGATTGAGCCGCGGTTCACGCTGACCGCCCAGGCAGTGGGTTGGGTGGTTGGCTTTGTGGTGTATGCGGTGGGGTGTGGGTGGCTGGCGTGGAGGGTTAAAGGAAAAAGCGAATCACAGAGGACACAGAGTAAAGGAGAGAGCACAGAGGGTTCTGTGGGCGCTGCTTCGGATATGGCGGTTGGGGCGAGGTTGGTCCGGAGGGGGATGTGGTTCCTGCTGCCGATGGGGGCGGCGATGCAGTTGTGTGCGGTGACCAGTCACCTGAGCCAGGATGTGGCGGCGATCCCGCTGCTGTGGGTGTTGCCTCTGGGGGTGTATCTGCTGACGTTCATCCTGGCGTTCGAGGCTCCGGGGGTGTATCGGCGATGGATGGTGGGGCGGGCCCTGGCGGTGATGCTGGCGAGCCTGGCGTACGGTCTGTCGAAGGTGGATACGGCGCTGCCGATCGGGATGGCGGTGGGGTTCTACCTGCTGGAGCTGTTTGTGGCGTGCTGGTTCTGCCATGCGGAGGTGTATCGTCTGCGGCCGGAGCGGGCGGAGGAGAGCACGGTCTTCTACCTGATGGTGGCGGCGGGCGGCGCGACGGGCACGTTTCTGATGGCGATTGTGAGTCCGCTGGTGTTTCGCGCGAACTACGATCTGGCCCTCGCGTTTCTGGTGACGGCGGCGCTGGCCGCAGCCGTGACGTGGCGCGAGAGCTGGGGGCAGCGGGCTCTGTGGGTGACGGCGAGCGGGCTGCTGGTGGCGCTGCTGGTGATGCTCCATGTGGGGTTTGCGCGGCATGCGCTGATGCGGGGGCGGAACTTCTATGGGTCGCTGCGGGTGACGGAGTCCGACACGGATATGGCTGCGCTCGGTGAGACGAGCGGATGCGGCGGCGCGGGGCGACGTGGGCACGGGCCGCGTGCGTACGCTGATGAACGGGCGGATACGGCACGGCACGCAGATGCTGGCGGAGGAGCGGAGGCGGGTTCCGACGAGCTACTACGCCCCGGACTCGGGCGTGGGGGTGGCGCTGCGGTCCTGCGGTGCGGGACGTGCGAAGACGGTTGGGGTGATCGGGCTGGGAGTGGGCAGCGTGGCGGCGTACGGGGAGAAGGGGGACCGGCTGCGGTTCTACGAGATCAACCCGCTGGTGGAGCCGATTGCGCGGAATCTGTTTACGTATCTGAAAGATGCTGAAGACACGGGCGCGGCCGTTGCGGTGGTGGAGGGGGATGGGCGCGCGTCGCTCGAGCGGGAGCCGCCGCAGGCGTTCGATGTGCTGGTGGTGGATGCGTTCTCGGGGGATGCGATTCCGCTGCATCTGCTGACGCGGGAGGCGATGGAGGTGTATCGCCGGCACCTGGCGCCGGGGGGAGTGGTGGCGTTCCATGTGTCGAACTCCTACCTGGATCTGGCGCCGGAGATTGCCCGGGTTGCGGGATCGGTGGGGATGGAGGCGCGGCGGGTGGAGAGCTGGCCGGCGCAGTCGGAGGGAGAGTACAGGGCGACGTGGGTGCTGGTGAGTGGGGATGCGGGGTTCTTTGCGCGGCCGGGGGTAAGTGGGGTGGCGATGGAGATTGTGGCGCCGCGCGGGCTCCGGGTGTGGACGGACGACTATTCGAGTCTGCTGGCCGCCATGCGGTGGCGGTGAGGCGAGGGCGCGGCGGGTCGTTCGCTTGGGGCTCGAGGATGTGACGGCGGAGGGAGCGGGCGATGGGGATGGAGGTTACGCTGCGGGGGTATCGGCCGGGCGATGTGGAGGCGATGTATCGGCTGGATGTGCTGTGCTTCGAGCCGGTGTTCCGGTTCAGCCGGGGCGCGATGCGCCGCTTTGCCGAGGCGGAGGAGGCGGTTACGGTGCTGGCGGAGGCAGAGGGCGAGCTGGTGGGGTTTGGAATCGCTGAAGTGGAGGGCGCGGCGGGGTATGTGGTGACGGTGGATGTGGCTCGTGCGCGGCGCGGGCGGGGCTTGGGGCGGCGGCTGATGGAGGAGCTGGAGGCGAGGTCGAGGGCCGCGGGGGCGGGGACGATGCTGCTGCATGTGTTCGCAGGGAATGCGGGGGCGATGCGGCTGTATGAAGGCCTGGGATACGCGCGCGTGGGGGTGGCGGCGGGGTTCTACGGGACGGGACTGGATGGGCTGATGTACGAGAAGCGTCTGGGATAGCGGAGCGGATCAAGGCGTGGCAGAGGCGGGGCTCCGGGCGGCCGGGGGCGTACTGTGGCGATGGAGGAGGCGGTTGATGTCCGGCCCGAACTCCAGCAGCTGTCCGCCGATTGCGCCGAGGGCTGTGACCTCGGCTCCGTTCTGGAGGGTGAGGGAGATTCCGCGCTCGTCGGCAGGATAGTAGGCGTTCGATATGGCGCCGGATATGAAGTTGCCGAGGACGTTGGAGACGTTGGCCTGGCGGTGGCCGTTGTCTCCGAGACAGACGACGGTTGACACGGCGGCGTGGACAAAGCGGTGGCCGAAGGAGCCGGCGCCGAGGCGGAAGTAGCGGGGATCCTGGTGGAGGACAATGGGCAGGAGACCATTGCCGATGAGGGCTCCGTCGATGTTGTCGGCGTAGTTGGCTCCGACGCGCTTGAAGTAGCCGGCGGGTCCCCAGTGGTAGCCGGTGTGGGAGCCGTCGAGCTCGCTGTAGCCTCCGCCGACGATGAGGGCGTAGCCGATGTAGAAGGGGTCGATCGCGGTGCGGCTGGCGAGGGTCCACTTCTGGCCGGCCGTGAGGGGGACGGCCTTGCCGGCGACGACGGTCTGGAACTGGGGCATGATGCCGAGGAGGCGCTGCTTCTTCTCTGCCTGGAGGTCGCGCTCGGCCTGCTCGCGCTGCTGTTCGCGGATCTCGGCGGGGGTGAGTTCGTGCGGGCCGGGTGGGGGCGCCGCGGCGGAGGAGGAGGAGGAGCTGCCCGGGGTTGCGGCGGGCGGCGTGGAGTCCTGCGGCTGGGGCGCCTCCGGCAGCAGGAGGGCGGCGTGGTAGTGGGAGGTGTCGGCCGGAGTGGGGGCAGGGAGGCGGGGCTCGGTCTGCGCGGGCAGCGGTGCGGCGAGGAGGATGGCGAGCCAGGTGGCCGCGGCCGCGCAGGAGCGCAGGGAGGAGAAAAGGGTCACGTAGTGTAGTTTAGCGGACAGGCTAGGGTATGACTCACGATGCGCGGAGAGGTGAGCCTGCGGAGGCATCTGAACGGGTACGCAGGAGGATGGAATGAACTTCGAGATGGAGACGATGTCCGCGGGTGCGATCTACAACCTGCTGATCGGGCTGGTGGCTCCGCGGCCGATTGCGTGGGTGACGAGTATGGATGAGGAGGGGCGGGTGAATGCGGCTCCCTTCAGCAGCTACAACTACCTGTGCACGGACCCGCCGGTGGTGGGGATGGGGGTGACGGATCGTCCGGGGACGCGTACGCCGAAGGATACGGCGCGGAACATCCGGCGCACGGGGGAGTATGTGATCAATGTAGTTACGGAAGACCTGCTGGAGAAGATGACTGTGTGTGCGACGGACTTTCCGCCTGGGGTGGATGAGCTGGAGATGGCCGGGTTGACGACCGCGGCGTCGTGTGCGGTGAAGGTGCCTCGGATTGCGGAGGCGCACGCGGCGCTCGAGTGCCGGGAGCTGACGACGATGGAGATCGGGCGGTCGCGGATTGTGCTGGGGCGGGTGGTGGCGATGTATGTGGAGGACCGATTCGTGGAGGTGCCGGGGAGTGGGCATGGGCCGTACATCAAGGCGGAGGAGCTGCACGCCGTGGGCCGGATGAATGGGCTGGGGAGCTATGTGCGGACGCGGGACGCGTTTGTGACGGCGCCGCGGATCTCGTATGAGGAGTGGCAGAAGGGGAAGCGGTAGGTGGTGGGGGCGGTCAGGACCGGAATTGTGGGGCGGTCAGGACCGGGAGTGCGCGGCGCGAGTTATTCGAGGTAGCGCTTGAGCCAGGGGTCTTCGGTGTGGACGAGCTCTTCGGTGGCTCCGTGGAAGACGACGCTGCCTTCGTTGAGGATGAGGAACTTTGTGCCGGCGTCGATGCCTGTGGTGGCGGGCGAGCGGTCTGGCGGGCGGGGCGCGCCGGGGTCCGCGGGGATCGGCTTCATGGCGTTGGTGGCGGGGTCGAAGCGGTGGGTGGCGAGGACGAAGGCGTCCTGGAGGCGGTGGGTGACGACGAGGGAGGTGGTGTGCTGGATGTCGCGCTGCTTCATCACGAGCTCGATGATGGTGGTGGAGGTGATGGGGTCCAGGCCTCCGGTGGGGGAGTCGTAGAGGATGAGCTCTGGCCCGGTGACGATGGCGCGGGCGATGGAGACGCGGCGGCGCATGCCTCCGGAGAGCTCGGACGGGAACTTGGCGATGGCGTCCGGCAGGGCGACGAAGCTGAGGACCTCTTCGACGCGGCGGTGGGATTCCTCGTGGGAGATTCCTTCTTGGTTGAGGCGGTAGGCGACGTTGTCTTCGACGTTGATGGAGTCGAAGAGGGCGGACTCCTGGAAGACCATGCCGATGTGAGCGCGGAGCTTGTAGAGAACGCGTTCGGACATGGAGGCGATCTCCTGGCCGAAGACGCAGATGGAGCCTGAGTCGGGTTTGAGCAGGCCGTTGGCGAGCTTGAGGAGGACAGATTTGCCGCAGCCGGCGGGGCCGAGGATGATGAGGGTCTCGCCGCGCTCGACCACGAAGGAGATGTTCTTGAAGAGGGGCTTCTGGTCGAACGCGAGGGAGACGTCTTTGAATGCGACGAGCGGGCCGGTGAACTCGGGCGCGGGTGTGGATTCCGTATTGGGAGCAGATGCGGGCATAGGGTGAGCGGCCGGGCGGGTGTCCGGCGAAGCGGGGCTACTGGCCGAAGATACCGATCATGGCGCGGGAGACGAGGAAGTCGACGACGATGATCATGACGGAGGAGACGACGACGGCCTGGGTGGTGGCCCTGCCGACGCCCTGGGTTCCGCCGGTGGTCTTCATGCCGAAGTAGCAGCCTACGGTGGCGATGATGAAGGCGGAGAAGAGCGGCTTGGTGAGGCCCTGGACGACGTCTCCGTAGACGAGGGCGCGGTAGGAGTCGTGGAGGTAGGCGCTGCCGTTGAGGCCGAGCAGGTAGACGGCGACGATGGCTCCTCCGGCGATGCCGACGGCGTCCGAGATGACGGTCAGGAAGAAGAGCATGAAGATGGTGGCGATGAGGCGCGGCGTGACGAGCTTGCGGATGGGGTCTGTGCCGAGCGCGCGCATGGCGTCGATCTGCTCGGTGACTTTCATCGAGCCGAGTTCGGACGCCATGCCGGAGGCGTTGCGGCCGGAGACCATAAGGCCGGTGAGGACGGGGCCGAGCTCCTTGACCATGGAGAGCGCGACGAGCGAGCCGGTCATCGAGACGGCGCCGAACTGCTGGAGCGCGGTGACGGATTGCAGGGCGAGCACGCAGCCCGTGAAGAAGCCGGTGAGGATGACGATGGGGAGCGAGCCGACGCCGATGGAGTCCATCTGCGTGAAGATGTCTGCCCAGTAGCGGGGGCGCGAAAAGATGTCGGCCACGGCGGTGCCGCACAGGACGGAGTAGTCCTGCACTGCGGCGATCTTATCTTTGACGTAGACCTCTGGGGACGTAAACGGCATGGAATCTTAGGCTCAGGGTATCAGATGCAGAAAGGGGGCTTCAGTGTGCAGACGAATGGCGGCGGGGCGTTGCTGGTGGTCGAGATGAGAGAATGCAGGAGATGATGTCTGTGGATTCGCCTGAGACGATGCTGGCTGCCGTTTTGTACGGCAAGGAAGACCTGCGCATCGAGAGCAGGGCCGTTCCGCGGGCGAGCGATGGGGAGATCGTGGTGCAGGTGCGGGCCGCGTTGACCTGCGGCACGGACCTGAAGGTGTATCGGCGGGGGTACCACGCGATGATGGCGACGCCTCCATTTCCGTTCGGGCATGAGGTTGCCGGGGTGGTGGCGGAGGTGGGCGATGGGGTTCGGAAGTTCGCGGTGGGCGAGCGGGTTGTGCCGTTGAACTCCGCGCCGTGCGATGCGTGCTTCTGGTGCCTGCAGGGTCAGCAGAATCTGTGTGAGGACCTGCTGTTCAACAACGGGGCGTACGCGGAGTACATGCGCATTCCAGCGCGGATCGTCGAAAAGAATACGCTTGCTCTGCCGGACGCGATGCCGTTCGAGTATGCCGCGTTGACGGAGCCGCTGGCGTGCGTGGTGCGCGGGCTGGAGGAGTCGGGTGCGCGCGCCCGGGGGAGCCTGGCGGTGATCGGTGCGGGTCCGATCGGGCTGATGTTTATGCATGCGGCGGAGCTGGCCGGAGTGGATGTGATCGCGGTGGTGAAGCGGGAGGACCAGGTCGCTTCGGCGCGGACGTTCGGGGCGCGGCAGGTGGTGCGCATTGCGGAGGGCGAGGATGTGGTCGCGGCGGTACGCCGGTTGACTCCCGAGGGACGCGGCGTGGATGTTGCGGTCGAGGCTGTGGCGACTGCGAAGACGTGGGAGTGGGCGGTGGGGATGGTGCGCAGGGGGGGCGTGGTGAACTTCTTCGGCGGGCCTCCGAGCGGCACGGTGGTGGCGCTCGATACGAACCGGCTGCACTATGGGGATATCACGTTGAAGGCGAGCTTTCACCATACGCCGGCGACGTGCCGGACGGCGTTCGCGCTGCTGACGGGCGGGCGCTTCAAGTGCCGCGAGTACATCACGGGGACGGCCTGGCTCGAGGATGTTCCGGCGGTGTTTGCGAGGATGATGACGCGCAGCGCCGATGCGGTGCCGGAGATCAAGACGGCGGTGTTTCCGAGGAGAGCGGCGCGGTGACTACCGGGGCGGAGGTTCGTGCCGGGCACGGAGCCGTGCCGGGTTGGGATGAGCTTGTGGGTGCGCCGGCGGAGTTTGCGACACCGGAGGAGAGGCCCGGGCTGGACGCGGCAAAGGCGTGGTGCCATCGGCTGGCGACCAGCCACTACGAGAACTTCCATGTGGCGACGTTTTTTCTGCCGAAGCGGGTGCGGCCGCACTTTGAGAGTGTGTACGCGTTCTGCCGGGTTTCGGACGATCTGGGCGATGAGGTCGGAGATACGCGGACGGCGCTGCGTCTGCTGGGCACGTGGGGGGAGATGCTCGATCAGTGCTACGACGCGCCGGAGCAGTCGCGGCATCCGGTGTTCGTGGCGTTGCGGGAGACGATTGTGGCGTGCGATCTGCCGCGTGAGTTGTTTCACGACCTGCTGCGCGCGTTCCGCCAGGACCAGGTGGTGACGGAGTACACGACGTGGGATGAGGCGGTGGTGTACTCGCGCTACTCCGCGAACCCGGTGGGGCGGCTTGTGCTGCTGGTGTGCGGGTATCGCGACGAGGAGCGGGCGCAGCTCTCGGACAGGATCTGCACGGCGCTGCAGCTGGCGAACTTCTGGCAGGATGTGGTGCGGGACTCGGAGATTCCGAGGCGGTATCTGCCGACGGAGTACCTGGAGCGGTTCGGCGTGGACGAGGGGCAGATTCCGGGGCGGGTGTTTACGCCGGAGTTTCGGGCGATGATGGAGGCGTTGGTGGAGCGCACGCGCGGGTTGCTGCGGGAGGGGGCGACGCTGCCGGGCATGGTGGACCCCGAGCTGCGGGTGACGCTCGAGCTGTTCGTGAAGGGCGGCGAGGCGATCCTCGATGGCATCGCGGCGCAGGACTACGACGTTCTGCGGGGCAGGCCCATGGTGACGAGGCGACAGAAGATGATGCTGCTTGCGTGTGCTCTGCTGGGCAAGATGCGAAGCGCGCTGCGGGGTTCGAGAACGGCGTGACGGCTGTGAGCACGGACGAGGCGTATGCGTTCTGCCGCGAGGTCGCGCGGCGGGAGGCGAAGAACTTCTACTGGGCGTTCCGTGTTCTTCCGCGGCACAAGAGCGACGCGATGTGCGCGGTATACGCGTTCATGCGGCGAGCGGACGATATCGCGGACGACGAGTCGAAGACCGTAGAGGCGCGCCGGGTGGAGATGGCGGCGTGGATTGCGGATTGGCGGGCTGCGGGACGCGAGGCTTCGTCTGCGGGCGCAAGCGATCCGGTCTTCGTGGCACTCGGCGATACGCAGCGGCAGTTCGGGATCGGGAACGAGCTGCTGGAGGAGCTGGTGCGCGGCACGACGATGGATCTCGACCAGGCCGTGGTGGGCGAGGGTGGAGTGCAGACGTACACCACGTTTGAGGATCTCTACACCTATTGCTACCTGGTGGCTTCCGTGGTGGGGCTGGTGTGCATCCGCATCTTCGGGTACAGCGACGCGCGGGCGGAGGCGCTGGCGGAGGAGACGGGCGTCGCGTTTCAACTGACAAACATCCTGCGCGACGTGAAGGAGGACATCGAGCGCGGACGGCTGTACGTGCCGCTGGAGCTGATGGAGGAGTTCGGCGAATCGGTGGACGAGGTGCGTGCTCTGGCGGCGGGCAGGCCGATGACGGAACGCGAGCGGGGCATGCTGGCGACGCTGGCGATCCGCGCGGAGAGATACTACGTGGCGGCGGGCAAGCTGATCCCTCTGCTCGATCGCGACAGCCGCGCCGCGATGTGGGTGCTGGTGCGCATCTACCACCGGCTGCTGGATCGAATGGCGGCGCAGAGGATGGATGTGTTTCGCGAGCGGGTGAGTGTAGGGACGGTCGAGAAGGTGTGGATCCTGCTGCGCGGGGCGGCGCTGGCGGCGTGGTACCGGGTGCTGGGATGACCGCGGCGCGGCAGGAGGTGGTGGTGGTGGGGGCGGGAGTAGCCGGGCTTGCCGCGGCGACCAGCCTGGTGGAGCAGGGCGCCGACGTGACGCTGCTCGAACGGCGGCCGTTTGTGGGCGGAAGGGCGTACTCGTACGAGCATCCCGCGCTGCAGGAGACGGTGGACTCACAGCATGTGATGGTGGGCTGCTGCACCAATCTGATCGAGTTCTGCGCGGCGGCCGGCCTGGCGGAGGCGATTCGCTGGTACGACCGGCAGACGTTTCTGGATCTGAGCGAAGGGCACGTTCGCGCGAGCACGATCGAGGTGGCTGCGCTGCCTGCGCCGATGCAGTATGCCGGAAGCTTTGCGCGCGCCGGGATGCTCGGGCTGGCGGACAAGGCGGCGATCGCGCGCGGGCTGTCGGGCCTGCTGCGCGGGTATCCGGCGGAGGACACGGAGAGCGTGGCGTCGTGGTACGTGCGGACCCGGCAGACGGAGGGCGCGATCCGGCACTTCTGGGAGCCGGTTGTGCTGGCGACGTTGAACGACGGCGCGGCGAACTGCTCGATGAAGTATGCGGGCAAGGTCTTTCACGAGCTGTTTCTGAAGACGAGGACGGGAGGACGGCTGGGGATTCCCACGCTGCCGCTGAGCGAGTTTTACGCGGCCGCTGCGAGGCGGTTCGAGAGCAGAGGCGGGCGCCTGGAGCTGCGGTCGAGCGTGGACCGGATCGCGCAACAGGCCGACGGCCGCTGGCTGCTGACGGTGGGTGAGGAGGACCGCGTTGCGGACTCGGTGGTGCTTGCGCTTCCGTTTGAGCAGACGCAGAGGCTGGTTGCGGGCATGGCGGTGCGTGAGGTGCGCAGCGAAGAGGTGCGCCGTGAGCTAGTGGAAACGATGACGCGCTTCGTGCATTCGCCGTTTCTCTCGATCCTGCTGTGGTACGACCGCGAGATCACAGACCTGCACCATGCGTGGCTGCTCGATACGACGATTCAGTGGTTCTTTCACAAGTCCAGGATCAGGCGGTACGCACCCGGGCGAGGGAGCTACGTGGAGCTGGTGATTGCGGGGTCGCGGCGGGAGCTTGGGCTATCCCGCGAGCAGATTCTTGCGCCCGCGCTCGCGGAGCTGGCGCGGTTCTTTCCGAAGACCGCGGAGGCGCGTCTGCTGAAGAGCGGGATTCTGAAGGAGGCGCGGGCGACCTTCTCCGTGATGCCGGGGATGGATGCTGCACGCCCGGGGCAGCGGACGGGGATTCCGGGACTCTTCCTGGCGGGCGACTGGACGGCGACCGAGTGGCCTTCGACGATGGAGGGCGCGGCGCGGAGTGGACGGCTGGCGGCGGGTGAGGTCGTGGGCGAGCCGCGGCGGTTCCTGGCCGAGGAGCTTCCGGCGTCCGGGCTGATGCGTTGGGTTGCGCGTCCTCCGGGGCTGGAGCGGGTCTGAGGGTGGAGCCGGCGTCTCGGGCGCATCCAAGCGTGGACGCGTACCGTTTACAAAAAGACGCAAAAGCGATACAAAACCCACGCAACTAACTTCGGCTCCCGGCGTTCGATGGAACAGACAGCCTCGTCCATCGGACCTCCCCATCCGGTCTCGAAGCGTACCTCGGACGCGATGTGTCCCGCGTTCGATGGAGGAGCTATGGGCTTTAGAGACGATGGGGCGACGGGTTGGCGCGGCGGCCCGATGGCAGCGGTGGCGATCGCGGCCCTCTCGCTGGGCGTGAGCGTTGGACTTGCGGGATGCGGCTCGGGTGTAGCGGCGTCGAGCACACCGGCTGCGGTTCAGGTGACGATCTCAGGCGCCGGGCAGGTGCGGCTGGGCGGGTCCGCACAGCTGACCGCGACGGTGACGAACGCGAGCAATACCGCGGTGACCTGGCAGGTGAACGGGACGCCGGGCGGTTCGAGCGCACTGGGCACGATCTCCGCGGCCGGCGTGTATACGCCCCCTGCCTCGCTGCCGACGCCGAACACCGTGACGCTTACGGCGGTCAGCATGGCGTCGCCCGCGGTCAGCGCTTCAGCGACCGAGACGGTGCTGAACCCCGCGCCGGTGGTGACGAGCGCCGCGGTAAGCACGAATGCGGGCGCGACCTCCGGCCTGCTGGATGTGATCGGCTCGGGATTTGTGCCGGGCGCGCAGATCCAGACACCTACGGGGACGCTGCCGGCCACGTTTCTCTCCGCGACGGAGCTGCAGGCCACGGTCACGGTGACTGCGGGCGCAACGACGCTGGCGGTGACGATCACGAACCCCACCTCGGGTGGCGTCTCGGCGACGGCGACCGCGCAGGTCAGTTCGTACAAGGCGTCGGTGAGCGCTGCAGCGCGGCTGCTGGACCAGGCGACGTTCGGGCCCACGCTGAGCGACATCCAGCATGTGCAGGCTGTGGGGCTGCAGGGATATCTGAACGAGCAGTTTGCGGCGGTGGCTACGGTGGAGCCGGATATCGCGAACCCCGCGCCCGCGGTGTGCATGAACAGCACCGTCCCGTGCCAGCAATCGGAGTGGTGGCAGGCCGCGGTGACGGCTCCTGACCAGCTGCGGCAGCGCGTGGCGTTTGCGTTGAGCGAGATCTTTGTGATCTCGACCAACTCCGTCAATGCGCGGTCCGTGACGACCTATCAGAACATGCTGGTGAAGGATGCGTTTGCGAACTTCTCGACCCTGATGAAGGATGTGACGCTCTCCCCGGGCATGGGTGCGTATCTGAACATGCTGAACTCCGCCAAGCCGGGCATTGTGAACGGAGTGCCCCAGATCGCGAACGAGAACTACGCGCGTGAGGAGATGCAGCTGTTCTCGATCGGCCTCTCCATGCTGAACCAGGACGGATCGGTGCAGCTCGACTCGGGCGGCAAGCCGATACCGACGTATACGGAGGCCCAGGTGCAGGCCTTTGCGCGTGCCTACACGGGCTGGACGTACGCGACCTCGACCGGCGGCTCGCCGACCACGTTCCCGAACAACACGGCGAACTACGATTCGCCGATGGCCGCGGTCGAGAGCCAGCACGATACCGCCGCCAAGGTGCTACTGAACGGCACGACGCTGCCTGCGGGCCAGAGCTCGACGCAGGACCTGCAGGGCGCGCTGGCCAACCTGTTCAATCATCCCAATGTAGGGCCGTTTATCTGCAAGCAGCTGATTCAGCACCTGGTCGCGAGTGAGCCGAGTGCGGCGTATGTTTCGCGCGTGGCGGCGGTGTTTGCGAACGATGGCAATGGCGTTCGGGGCAACATGCGGGCTGTGATTCAGGCGATCCTGATGGACCAGGACGCGCGCGCCTCGGACACCAGCCCGAGCTTCGACGGCGGGCATCTGCGCGAGCCGATGCTGTACGTGGCGAACCTGATCCGCGGGCTGGGCTTTGCGAACAAGGATGCGGTTGCGGGCAACGACGTGGCGGCGAATGCGTCGTATGCCTCGTTGAGCAACTCCTCCGGTCCGCTGGGGGAGCGGCCGTATGCGTCCGGCAGCGTGTTCAACTTCTTCTCGCCGAGCTACGTGATCCCGGGGACGACGACCAACGCGCCGGAGTTCGGGGAGGAGAATACGGCGACAGCGGTGCTGCGGCTGAGCCTGGCGAATACGGCGGTGGCGAACGGCATCGGCGGCTTCACCGTCGATCTGAGCCAGGCCAGCGCGCTCGGCATCACGGCCTCGAAGACCGGCAACGCCGCGACCGACAGCGCCAACCTGGTGGATGCGCTCGGCACGATCTTCATGCATGGGCAGATGCCGGCGCAGATGCGGACGGCCATCATCAACCATGTGTCCACGTTGAGCAACATCCCGCAGCGTGTGCGGGTGGCGGCGTACCTGGTGATTTCGAGCTCGTTCTACAAGATCGAACACTAAAGCAGAACAGAGGTTTGCTTCAGACGACGCGAGAGAGGCGGCTGTACATGGGCGTGAACCGGCGAAGTTTTATCAAGTACGCATCGTTGGCGGCGGCCGGAAATGCGGCGGCGCTGCGGCCATTCGGCGCGCTGAACGCGATGGCGCAGAGCGGCACGGCCGGGGACTACAAGGCCCTGGTGTGCGTGTTCCTGTACGGCGGCAACGATGCGAATAACATGCTGGTCCCGTTCGACACCGCGGGATATGCGAGCTATGCGGCGGCGCGCGGGCCGCTCGCTCTGCCGCAGGGCGGCGCGGGATCCCTGATTCAGCTTGCGGCGATGCCGACGTTTGCCCTGAATCCGAGTCTTCCGGAGATCGCGACGCTGTTCAACAGCCGCAACGTGGCGGTGGTTGCGAATGTCGGCACGCTGGTCGCGCCCACCACCAAGGCGCAGTACAAGGCAGCCGGAACGACGCTGCCGAGCAACCTGTTCTCGCACACCGACCAGCAGCTCGAATGGCAGAACGCGGCGGAGAGCGGGGCCACGCAGACGGGCTGGGCGGGCCGCATCGCGGACACGTTGAAGACCAGCTACAACAGCGGATCGCAGCTGCCGATGATCACCTCGGTGGCCGGCGATACGCTGTTCTGCAATGGGACCGCCAGCACGCCGGTCAGCGTGAGTCCCGGAAACCTGGGCGGCGCCGCGTGCTCGGAGGGCACGACGGAGTGCGGGGCGCGGCTGGCGACGGCGCAGGCTCTGCTGCAGTTCGATTCGGGCCTCACGCTGGTGCAGGCGGACAACGCGATCACGGCGAACGCCTACAACTACGCCAGCGTGCTGACGGCCGCGACCTCGTCCGTGACTCCGCTGAAGACGGTGTTTCCGACGGGCAATGGCCTGGCCGCGCAGTTGCAGCAGATCGCGCAGATCATCCAGGTGCGTGCCGCGCTGGGCGTCTCGCGGCAGATCTTCTTCTGCGGGATCGGGAACTTCGACACGCACTCCAACCAGCTGGTGCTCCAGAACGCATTGCTGGCGCAGATGAGCGCAGCCATGAACTCCTTCTACAACGCGACGGTCGAGATGGGCGTGCAGAACAACGTGACTGCGTTCACCATGTCGGACTTTTCGCGAACCTTCCAGCCGAACTCGAACACGGGCTCCGACCATGCGTGGGGGTCGCACCACCTGGTGATGGGCGGTGCGGTGAAGGGCGGCACGTTGTACGGAACGTTTCCCTCGCTGGTGTTGAATGGCCCGGACGATTCGGGGTCCAACGGGCGCTGGGTGCCTTCGACGGGCAGCGTGCAGTATGCGGCGACGCTCGCCTCATGGTTCGGCCTGACTGCCGGTCAGCTTCCGGCTGTATTCCCGAACATCGGCAGCTTCAGTACGGCAAACCTGGGGTTCGCCTAGGGTCGTCTGGGTTCGTCTACATTCGTCTAATGGGGTGCTGCGTCTTCAGCGCGAGAGCAGGTAGACTCCGGCGCAGACGAAGGCGGTCGCGAACCAGCGGCGGCGGTCGACTTTTTCGCGCAGAAACCAGCGCGCAGCGACGGCATTGCCCACGTAGTTGAACGATGCGATGCCTGGGGCGGCGAGCGAGAGATCGACCAGGGACAAGGTGTAGAGCATAGCGAAGAAGTTGAGCGCCATGCAGAAGGCTCCGGCGAGGAAGGTGGAGTTCCCCAGCACGGCGCGGATGGCTCCGGCGAGGCCGCTTCGTTCGCGGATCACGTCGAGGTCTCCCACCTGGCGCATGGCGGCGGCGATGAGGACTTCGCCGGCGATGGCGAGGCACGCGACCGAGGCGATGCAGCTCCAGGCGACGAGTTGCGGGGTCGGCTGCATCAGACGGCGATCCCGGGTGCGGGCGGCGAAGCGGGTGGCGCGTCGCGGTCCGTCCGCGCGGGGCTGTTGGCGACGAAGCCGACCGCGGAGGTAAGCAGAAGGATGCCGACCCAGCGCGAGGCGGAGAGGTGCTCATGGAGCAGGAACCGGCTGATGAGCGCGATGACCACGTTGCCGAATGCGGTGGCAGGCATGACGAACGTGAGATCCGCCCAGGAGAGCGCGGTCATGTAGCTGGCGAAGAAGCCGATCAGCAGAACGATGCCCGCGACCACGTTTGGGTTGAGGAGCGCGTGGAGGAGCAGGGGAAGGTGATGGAGGTCGACGGGGCCGACCACGAGCATGCCGCGGCGCAGCAGGGCATCGCCGAAGGATGCGGTGAGGACGACGGCGAGGAGGACTCCGTATTGCCGGGGGGCGAGGCGGGCAGACACCTCCTGATTCTAGACGGAGCTAGAAGGAGACGTCGGCGGGCTGGGTGACCTTGAGGACGGACTGGTCGTGGGTGCGCTGCTTCCAGGCGGTGCGGATGGCTTCGATCTTCGCGGCGTTGGCGGGTGTATCGGGGTAGTCGATGACGAGGAGCTTGGTGCGGACGTGCTCGGGCGTGGCCTGGTGCGCGCCTTGCCACTGGCCGTTGACGTCGATGACGGAGAGGCCTGCGGGGAAGCGCGGCGTGACCTCGCGGTCGAGGAACTCCTGCCACTGGGCGTCCGAGCTGGCGCGGCGCGTGTCGCCTTCGGGAGCCATGCCGAAGTAGAGCCTGGTGTCCACCCAGCGGGCGGCGTGCGCGGGATGCGCGGGGTCGCCGTGCAGGGTTGCCGTGGTGGTCTGCGCGGCGAGCGGGTGGAGGACGAGCAGAAGAGCGATGAGCGGGAGACGGTTGCGTGTGGTCATACGGAACATCGTAGCGAATCCGCAGGGCTGTCGGCTCGGTGCTGTGCTCGGCGTGGGCGTTCGGATGGAAGCAGAAAAGAGGATGCCGTGTGGCATCCTCTCTCTTGTTGCACGCAGCGGGATTCGGGGGTTCTTCAGGCGTTGAGGCTGACGGACTCCTGGGCCTTGATGGCGTTGGCTTCGCGGACCTCGCGGACGGCCTTGTTGCGGGCCGAGCGGAGCTTCAGGAAGGAGCGGGCTTCGGTGTAGAGGCGCGGGACGTCGCGGTTCCGGATGGCCTGCCAGACGACGCGTGCGGCGGCCTTGGGGCGGAAGAAGTACTCGTCGTAGAACTTGTGGACCATCTCCATGACGTAGTCTGCGGGCAGGCCGGGGTACTCGATATGGGCCATCTGGTGGCCTCCATCGTCCATCATGGCGGTGTTGGTGATGAAGCCGCGCTCCTTGGCGTAGTCGAAGAACTCGGTTCCGGGGAAGGCGTGCGCGACGGAGACCTGGATGGTCTCGCAGTCGAGCTGCTTGGCGAACTCGATGGTGTTGCGGATGGACTCTCGGGTCTCGCCGGGCAGGCCGAGGATGAAGTCGCCGTGGACGACGAGGCCGAGCTTGTGGCAGTCCCGGGTGAAGTCGAGCGCGCGCTGGACGGTGGCGCCTTTCTTGATGTTTTTGAGGATCTGGGGGTCGCCGGACTCGTAGCCGACGATGAGCAGGCGGCATCCGGCATCCTTCATGGCCTTGAGGGTGTCGTAGTCGGTGGTGACGCGGCTGGTGCTGGACCAGGTGAGGCCGAGGGGCTTCAGCTTTTCGCAGAGCTCGATGGTGCGGGCCTTCTGGATGTTGAAGGTGTCGTCGTCGAAGAAGAACTCCTTGACGTGGGGGAACTGCTTCTTGGCGTAGGCCATCTCGGCGGCGACGTCGTCGGTGGAGCGCTTGCGCCAGGCGTGGCCGGAGAGGGTCTGGGGCCAGAGGCAGAAGGTGCACTGGGCGGGGCATCCGCGGGTGGTGTAGAGGGAGACGAAGGGGTGCAGGAGGAAGGGGACGTTGTACCGGGTGACGTCGAGGTCGCGGGCGTAGATCTCGGTCGCCCAGGGCATCTTGTCGAGTTCTTCGGGGGTGACCTGCGCGCGGTCGGGGTTGTGGATGATCTCCCCGGTGGTCTTGTTCTTGTAGGAGATGCCGTCGATCTCGGTGAGGGGCTTGCCCTGGGCGAACTCGACGATGGAGAAGTCGAACTCGCGGCGGCAGACGAAGTCGATGGCGGCGCACTCGTTGAGGGCCTTGTCGGTGGAGGTGGTGACGGGGGGGCCGACGAAGGCGATCTTGAGGTCGGGGTAGGTCTGCTTGATGAGTTCGGCGGCGCGCTGATCGCCGTCCCATCCCATGGTGGAGGTGAAGAGGACGAGGAACTCGTAGTCCTTGAGGATGGCGATGACGTCGGGCCACTTGAGGTGGTGGGGTGGCGCGTCGACGAGGCGTGAGCCCTCGAGCATACCGGCGGGATAGGTGAGCCAGACGGGGTACCAGTAGGATTCGATCTCGCGGGTTGCGGGCCAGCGGGAGCTGGCTCCGCCGTCGAACTTTTCAAAGGAGGGCGGGTTGAGAAACAGTGTCTTGAGAGGCTTCATCTGTACCTTCGAGTTTACCATTTTGGCAAGGCATGCGGTGGTTCCGGTGCGTATCCAGGGCGGTTCCCGCGGGTTGAACCGGCCGGTTTTGAGAGGTACCCCCCACCCCCCGTACTTAAGTCCTAAAGTACTTCGGATAAAGGGTTTAAGTCTGGACTGAAGACGTGCTGAAGAAGCTGCAGGGTGCGGGCATGGAAGCGTCCGGTATGTGTGGGACGAAGCGTTGCGTACGAGTGAAGCTGGAATCCCGTCTATTTCTATTGTAGTGCGGTGAAGCAAACTAAACGGCCAAGTTTATTTCCTTTGCTTTGTGGAGGTTAGGTCATTTAGGGGCTTGACAGGTTTTCTGGGGCGGGCGGGAGCGAGATTATTG
>JALYIA010000089.1 GCA_030776065.1 Acidobacteriota bacterium | reverse complement strand
TCCTTGGACCCGCGGCTGTCCCTGCCGCGCTGCTGGCCCTCTCGCTGGCCGCTGCCGTCTCCTCGAACTACTACGGCGTGCTGGCGTGGTCTCCCATCGCCCTGGGCGAGCTCGTGCGGTCGCTCCGTGCCCGCCGCATCGCGCCCGCTCCCTGGCTCGCACTCGCCGCGGGAGCGCTTCCTCTCCTCGCGTATCTGCCGCTGATCCGCCACAACATCGCCGAGTTCACGCCCCACGCCTGGAATCGCGCCAACCCGCACATGCTGGCCGACAGCTACCTGGTGCTCGTCGAAGGCCTCGTCTGGCCCGTGCTCGCCGGCGCGCTCCTGCTCGCCTGGCGCATCCGGCAGAGGCCCCCACGCGCAGCCCGCCCGGCCGAACCCCACGCCTCTGCCCCGGCCTCTCCGGCCTACGCAGAAGGCGCCGCCCTCGCGACGCTGCTGCTGTATCCCGTGCTTGGGCTGGTCGTCGCGTTCGCGGGAGCCGGCATGATCAGCTCCCGCTGCGTCCTGCCCGTCTGCTGCGGCTTTGCCCTCGCAGCCGCCCTGCTCGCGTCCACTCTCTCGCGCGGCAGGCCGCGAACCGCCGTGCTGCTTCTGTGTGCCGCTCTCGTCTGGGTCGTCGCGCGGCAGGCGGCCTGCGCTATGCTTCTCGCCGAACAGCGAACCGCATTCCTCGCCCTGCGCGACCAGCTCGACCAGCAGCCCCCAGGCGGAGACACCCCCATCCTGCTGGCCGACTCCAACCTCGCCCTCCCGCTCGCGCACTACAGCCGTCCAGCCCTCGCGGCCCGCCTCCTGTACCCCATCGACTTCGCCGCCATCCACGCGTCGGAGCCCGACGACTCCGGGGAGCAGAACCTCTGGGCCTGCCGCGGAGGCATCCTCCCGCTGCGCATCGTGCCCTACACCCAAGAGCTCGCCGCCACACCCGCCCTCGTCCTCAGCCGCCCGGCAGGCTGGCTCACCCAGCGGCTTGCCCGGGACGGAGCCCGCGTCCGCGAGATCACCACGCCCATCCAGGCCACGCTGTTCGGCCGGCTCGGCGGCGTCTTCACCCCGCTCGCCCACGACCGCACCCGGCTCCTCTCCTCCCTGCCGCCGGCAGGCGAGTAAAATGGCCGCATGAAGCGCGTTCTCAGCTGCCTCGCCCTCGGACTCGCCGCCCTCGTCGCCTCCGCCCAGTGGACCGACCCCGCCCACGACATCCCCGCCTACAATCCGGCCGCGCCGGCCAAGCCCGTGCCCGCCATCCTGAGCGGAGGCCAGCTCACCGGACCCTACTTCCAGCACCCCTACCAGGTGACCGCGTACAAGATGGCGCAGAAGGTCTCGGGCGTGCTCTACCAGCAGCCCTGCTACTGCCGCTGCGATCGCGAGATGGGCCACAACAGCCTCCACAGCTGCTTTGAGAGCACCCACGGCGCCGCCTGCTCCACCTGCATGCGCGAGGCGGTCTACACCTACACGCAGACCAGGAAGGGCAAGACGGCCGCGCAGATCCGCGCAGGCATCGAACGCGGCGATTGGCAGAACATCGACCTTGAAGCCGCCACGCTCTGATCCGGCAGCCGGTCAACCTGACCAACCGGCAGGCGCGAGTCACTCCGGCCAGCCCCTCCGCCCCGCTTTCCGCCCCTTCCACTCCCCTTTTGGCCCTGCACAAATTTCCTGCAGCCGGAATGACTTTCCTGCAGCCGGAATGACGCATCTCCGATATCCCGTCTACAATCAGCCGTACAGCCGCCCGTCCAAGGAATCCGAGGCGCGCCACGGAGGAGACCCAATGACCAAAGCTGACCTTGTCGACAGAGTGACCGCGCTCGGTGACCTGACCCGCAGAGACGGTGAGATTATCGTCGACACCCTGTTCGAGTCCGTCATCGGAGCCCTGCGATCCGGCGACAAGATCGAGATTCGCGGCTTTGGCAGCTTCCGCACACGGCAGCGCAACTCCCGCATCGGCCGCAATCCCAAGACCGGCGCGCGCGTTGAGGTGCCGGCCAAGCGCGTGCCCTACTTCAAGCCTTCAAAGGAGCTGCGCGACTCCGTCAATCCGAACGGCGCCAGGAAGGCGGCCGCAGACCCGGCCCCAGTCGATCCCCACCACCCGCCCGCCATGTAGCGGCGCAGGCGAGCCGCGACAAGTAATCCCTCTGGTCCTCCGCTCGTCTGCGCCGGCCGTTAGAACCTCGCCAATACACAACCACATACATCTTGACACCGCGGCCACGGAATCGGAATGATCAGGAGCGGTGCAGCGTGTATGCTGCACAGGCACCTGCGAGGGTAGACACTTGGCGCGTCCGTACTGGTCCGGCACCATCCAGATCTCACTGGTCTCCTTTGGCGTCAAGCTGTTTGTCGCCACCGAGAGCAAGGGCGAGATCCGCTTCCACCAGATCTCCCGCTCCACCGGCGAGCGCGTGCGCCACCAGAAGGTGCTCGCCTCCGCCATCGAAGAGGCTCCCGACCAGCCCGCCGCGCCGGTCGAGAAGGACGAGATCGTCAAAGGGTACGAGTACACCAAGGGCCAGTACGTCCTGATCGAACCCTCCGAGATCGCCAACCTCCGCGTCCCCTCCAAGCACACCATCGAGGTGCAGCAGTTCGTCTCCCTCGACGAGCTCGCACCCGAGTTCCTCGAAAAGCCCTACTTCGTCGTGCCCGAGAACGAGATTCAGGCCGAGGCCTTCGCCGTGGTGCGCGCCGCGCTCGCCAGGTCCAAGAAGGCCGGCCTCGGCAAGATCGCCTTCGGCGGCCGCGAGCACATCCTCGCCATCACCGCCGCCCCCAACAGCCCGGATGGACGAGTCCAGCCCGGCATGATGGCCTACACCATGCGCTACGCGGAGGAGCTGCGCAAGCCCGCCGAATACTTCTCCGACATCAAGGCCGTGACGATCGACGAGGATTCGCTCGAACTCGCAGAGTCGCTCATCAAGAAGCGCACCGCGCCCTTCGACCCCGCGAAGTTCGTCGACGGCTACGAGATCGCACTCAAGGAACTCGTCGAAGCCAAGCTCAAGCACCTGCCCATCCCCAGGGACGAGGCGCCCGCACCGCAGCGCGCCAAGGTCATCAACCTGATGGACGCCCTCCGCAAGTCCGTCGCCGGCGTCTCGGGCGAAGACGTCCAGGCCGACGGCACGGTCTCGAAGTCCAGGAAGCGCACCCCGCCCGCCGCCAAGCCCGCGCCGCTCTTCGACCAGGACGAGAAGACCGGCCCCACCCTCGTCAAGTCCCCGACCGCCCAGACCACCCGCTCCGGTGCCCCCAGGAAGACCGCCGCCAAGCGCAAGTCAGCCTGAGTGGTGTCGTCGCTCAGGCGTACTCTGTTTGAATGAACGACGACGTGGCTGCTCTCTTCCTCGACAACTCCATCCTCGAACTCGCCGGAGCCGTTCGCACGCTCACCCGCTGTCTGGAGCGCCTCACGGAGGAGCAAGTGTGGTCGCGCGGCGGTGCCCACGAGAACGCCGTCGGCAACCTGCTGCTGCACCTCTCCGGAAACATGCGCCAGTGGCTCATTCACGGCGTAGGCGGGCGTCCCGACGTCCGCACGCGCGACGCCGAGTTCGCCGCAACCGGCGGCTACACCCGCGCCGAACTCCTGGCGCTCTTCCAGTCCACCGTCGACGAAGCGTCTCCCATCCTGCGAACCGTCTCCGCCCCGCACCTGTTCGAGATCATCAACCCACAGCATGGCCCCGTCACCGTGCTCTACGCCATCTACCACGTCGTGACCCACGTCCACACGCACACCGGCCAGGTCGTCCTATTGACCAAGCAGATGGCGGGCACAGACCTGGACCTCACCATCCCACGCCCGCGCTGAACGTCCTGACGCCCCCGCTAAACGTCCCCACGCCCGCGCTAAACGTCCAGCGCCCGCACGTCCCCGGCTAAAATCGCATCGCATCCATCAGGAGCGAATCCGCATGCCGACCGCAGGCACAACGAAGTCCGCAGCAAAGAAGGCCGCTGGCAAAGCCGCCAGAGACGCCGCAGCCAAAGCCCCCGCCAAGCAACCACCCGCAGCGTCCCGTTCGAAGTCCGCCGCCGCGCACAGCCCCGCCGACACGGCCTCGAACGCGGTCGACGAGCAGCTCGCGCGCTACCGCTCCATGCGCGACTTCCACATCACCGCCGAGCCCTCCGGATCCGCCCAGCAAGCCAGCCCCGAACCGGACGCCCGCTCCAGGCAGCTCCCCTTCTGCATCCAGAAGCACGCCGCCTCGCACCTCCACTACGACTTCCGCCTCGGCTGGAACGGCGTCCTCAAGTCCTGGGCAGTCGCCAAAGGCCCCAGCTACGTCACCGCGGACAAGCGTCTCGCGGTCCAGGTGGAGGATCACCCGATCGAGTACGGCGGCTTCGAGGGCATCATCCCCGCCGGGCAGTACGGCGGCGGCACCGTCATGCTGTGGGACCAGGGAACCTGGGAGCCGCAGGCAGCCTACCCCGACGTCGACGAGGGGCTCCGCAAGGGCTCGCTCAAGTTCATCCTCCACGGCAGCAAGATGCAGGGCAAGTGGGCCCTCATTCGCATGGGCGGCCACCCCTCGAACTCCTCCATGCAGCGCGACCGCGAGCGCCGCTCCTCCTCCAAACCCCAGTGGCTGCTCATCAAGGAGCACGACCCCTACGAGCGCACACCCACAGACCCCGCCATCACGGACGAGGCAGACCGCTCCGTCGTCACCGGCAGAACCATGGAAGAGATCGCCGCCAGCGAAGACCACGTCTGGAACTCCAAGGAGACCGCCGCGGCCAGCCCCGACGCCCCCGCCTGGTACCGCCAGCAATCAAAGTCGGCTCCCGAGCCGCCACACAATGGGGTGCCCCGTCCTAGCTCCGCTAGGGCGGGATCTCCCGCCACCGCTCTCCCCACGCTCACCGCACTTCCCAAAGAATCCCAGCCCGACTTCCTCTCCCCCCAGCTCGCGCAGCAGGCTGACAACCCGCCCTCCGCACCGGACTGGCTGCACGAGCTCAAGCTCGACGGCTACCGCATCCAGGCCCGCAAATCCGGCGACAGCGCCGCCGGCCAGAGACCCCAGGTCGCCCTCCTCACCCGCAAGGGCCTCGACTGGACCCACCGCATGCCCGCGCTTGCCGCCGAGATCGCCCGCATCCCCGCCGCCTCCGCCACGCTCGACGGCGAGGTCGTCGTCCTCGGCCCCGACGGCAACTCCTCCTTCGCCAACCTCCAGGCCGCCTTCCAATCCCCCCAGGACAAGCACGACGCAAAGCACCACCTCACCTACTTCGCCTTCGACCTCCTCCACCTCAACGGCCGCAACCCCCGCAAGCTCCCCCTGCGCGAGCGCAAGGCTCTCCTCGGGTCCCTCCTCGCCGCAGCCGATCCCGACACCCTCCGCCTCTCCGAGCACCTCGAAGGCGACGGCGTCCCCATCTTCCACAACGCCTGCAAGCTCCACGCCGAAGGCATCCTCTCCAAGCTGGCAAGCTCCCCGTACTGCGCCGGCCGCTCCTCAACCTGGCTCAAGTCCAAGTGCCTCCACGAGCAGGAGTTCATCATCGGCGGCTTCAGCCTGCCCGGCGCAGGCCACACCGGCATGCACGGCATCGGCTCGCTCATCCTCGGCTACTACGCCGGCAAGCCCGCAAAGCTCATCTACGCGGGACGCACCGGCACCGGCTTCAACCAGAAGACCCACGCGCTGCTCCGCGACAAGCTCGAAGCCCTGAAGCAGACCGCCACCGCGTTCGACAAGCCGCCCGCCGAGGCACGCAAAGGGGCCATCTGGGTCGAGCCCACCCTCGTCGCCCAGGTCCGCTTCGCCACCTGGACCGCCGACAACCTCGTCCGCCAGGCCGCCTTCCTCGGCCTCCGCGAAGACAAGCCCGCCCGCGAAGTTACCCGCGAGACCTCCGCCCCCACCCCCAAAGCCGCAAGGGCCCCCACCCAACGAGGGGTGCCCCGTCCTAGCTCCGCTAGGGCGGGCGCTACCCCCGCTCGCGTGCCGCCATCATCGACAGCCTCACCGTCGACAACGGGGGAGACGAAACGTTCAGTCGCCGCCGCCCCCCTCGAACACCCACCCATCCGCCTCACCCACCCCAGCAAGATCCTCGACCCCGAGACCAACCTCACCAAGCAGCAGCTGGCCGACTACTACTGGGCCGTCGCCCCGCGCATGCTCCCCCACGTCACCGGCCGCCCGCTCTCGCTCGTCCGCTGCCCCGAGGGCGCATCCAACCCCTGCTTCTTCCAGAAGCACGTCAACCACATGCTCCCCAAAGGAATCGGCTCCGTCCCCGTCGCGGACAAGAAGGGCGTCGTCGAGCCCTACATCACGCTCAACGACGCCGCGCACAACCGCGAAGCCCTCGCCAGCCTCGCCCAGATGGGGGTCCTCGAAGTCCACCCCTGGGGCTCCCGCAATCAAGACCTCGAACACCCCGACCGCCTCATCTTCGACCTCGACCCCGACGAGAGCCTCCCCTGGTCCACCGTCGCCGAGGCCGCGCTCGAGGTCCGCGCCCGCCTCAAAAAGCTCGGCCTCGCCAGCTTCCTCAAGACCACCGGCGGCAAAGGCCTCCACATCGTCATCCCCATCCAGACCTCCGCCGAGGGCGACCCCGCCACACCGCCCGGCAAGTCCGGCGCAGCAGCAGACCGCACGCCCGCCGACGCCCTCTATCCAGCCTGGCCCGAAGCGAAAGAGTGGGCCCACCGCTTCGTCCTCGCCATGGAGAAGGCCAACCCGCGCCTCTATCTCACCAAGATGACCAAGGCCGCCCGCACCGGCCGCATCTATCTCGACTACCTCCGCAACGAGCGTGGCGCCACCGCCGTCGCCCCCTACTCCCCCCGAGCCCGCTCCGGGGCCGCCGTCTCCATGCCGCTGGCCTGGCCGGAGATCACCCGCACCGGCAAGAACCCCGGCCCCTACGCCTCCGCCCGCCCCATCTTCCCCGTCGCCGAGTTCCCCCAATGGCAGGACCGCCTCCGCCCCGCCCGCGACCCCTGGAAAGACATGGCCTCCACACACCAATCTCTCCCCCGGACGCCCTGACCCCCGCAGTCCCTGCGTGCTCCGGAATTCATCCTCGGCCGCAGCTCAACGCCGGGAGGCCGGCCGCGCCCGCCCGGGCTCACCGCAACGTCTTCGCCCTCACCTTACAATGAAGTCCCATGGACCAAGCCACGCAGTCCGAAGCCATCATCCGCCTTCAGCTCGCCCAGTCCATCGCCACCATGCAGGCGGTCCTCGCCGACCGGACCCTCCACGACACCCTCGCCCGCGCCGCCGAAGCGACCGCCCACAGCCTCCGCGCGGGCGGCAAGCTCCTCGTCGCCGGCAACGGAGGCTCCGCCGCAGACGCCCAGCACCTCGTCGCCGAGTTCGTCGTCCGGCTCGCCGTCAACCGCCCCGCCCTCCGCGCCATCGCCCTCACCACCGACTCCTCCATCCTCACCGCCGCCGGCAACGACTTCGGCTTCGACACCATCTTCGCCCGCCAGATCGAAGCCCTCGGCGCCCCCGGCGACATCTTCCTCGGCATCTCCACCTCCGGCAACTCCCCCAACATCCTCGCCGCCCTCGACACGGCCCGCGCCCGTGGCCTCACCACCTTCGGCCTCTCCGGCGGCAACGGCGGCCGCATGCCCCCCCTCTGCGACCACTCCATCGTGATCCCCTCCACCGTCACGATGAACATCCAGGAGTCCCACCTCGCGCTCGAACACATCTTCTGCATGGTCGTCGAACGCTTCACCTTCGGCCCCGACTTCGACAAACAACCGCAGATTCTCAGCGAATAGGCCCGGAGACCCAACACGCCATTCCAACCTTCTTGTCATTCCCGAAGGGAATCTGCGTCTGGACTTCCACTACGCCCCCAGATCATCCCCTAAACCACCACCATCCCCATTTCCGCGACTTCCACAAACTCCCGCATCGTTTCCACCACGAAGTCCAGCATCTGCCGCGTCAACCCCGGATACACTCCCACCCAGAACACGCGATCCATCACGAAGTCCGTATTCTTCAACTCCCCCACTACCCTGTACTCATACCCTTCATACGCCGGCTGCCGCAGCAGATTCCCGGCAAACAGCAACCGCGTCCCAATCTTCTTCGCCTCGAGCGCCCGCGTCATCTGGTCCCGCGTAAACGGCGCTCCCTCC
>JALYIA010000088.1 GCA_030776065.1 Acidobacteriota bacterium | reverse complement strand
CCACACTTCATCCCAGCTCGCGAGCCCGGCAGAGTGAGAGCCTTCTTTAGAACTTACTTGAGAACCCCGGCACGAGAACAAGCATACTTTGCCGCAAGCCGCGCCCACCGGCTACTCTGTAGACGTGTACAACCGCCGAAAAGCAACACGCAGGCTCTCGATCGCCGCCGGCCTGCTGACGTCTCTCCCCCTGCTCTCGCCAGTAACGGCCCCGTCCCAGGCCTCCGCAAATCCCACTCCGCCGCCCTCGGTTTCCGCCGGCATCTTCCCCCTCGACCAGGTGCATCGAGGGCTGCACGGAGTAGCCTACACCGTCTTTGAAGGCACGCAACCCGAGGCCATGGACCTCGAAATCCTCGGCGTGCTCCGCAACATGCGTGGCCCGGGCGAGGACATGATCCTCGCGCGACTCACCAGCTCGAAGCCCGAATACACCGGCGTTGTGGCCGGCATGAGCGGCAGCCCGGTCTACATCGACGGCAAGCTGGTCGGAGCGCTCGCCTACCGCATCGGGCAGTTCAGCAAAGAGGCGATCGCCGGCATCACGCCCATCGCAGAGATGCTGCAGGTCCGCGACCAGACCACCACTCCGCCCGCGCCGATGAGCGCCGATACCGCGATCCAGACCGAATCAATCACCCCCAATGGTCAAGGCACAAATCCGCAAACGCAGTCACAGCAATCAGGCGCAAATTCCTCGCCCGAAAATTCCGTCATCCACCCCATCGAAACGCCGCTAGTCTTCAACGGCTATGGCAGCGAAGCCATCAAGCTCTGGCAAAACCACCCGCCACTCAATGATCAACTTAGCATCAGCCAGACCGGCCCAGCCAGCAACCTGATCGCCGTCGCCGGAGTAGGCGGTTCCTCCTCCAACCAACCCCAACCCGAGCCCATCGTCCCCGGCTCCGCCGTCAGCGCCGTGCTCGTCCGCGGCGACCTCTCCATCGCGGGCACCTGCACCGTCACCTACGTCGACGCCCATCAGCTCCTCGCCTGCGGCCACCCCATCACCCAGTTCGGCCACGTCGCCATGCCCATGACCAAGGCCGACGTGGTCGCCACCCTCGCCAGCCCGCTCAACGCCTTCAAGATCGTCAACACCACGGAGACCGTAGGCCAGTTCACCGAGGACCGCGCCTCCGCCATCCTCGGCCGCTTCGGCGAGACCGCCCGCATGATCCCCGTCTCGGTCGAACTCCTGCCCCTCAACCCCCCGCCCCCCACCCCCCAGCACACCCCCGAAGCCTCCCTCAGACCCGTAAGCACACACCCCACAGTCTCCACAGTCTCCGCAGACCAGGCCCCCGCCCCGCCCTTCCCCATCGATCCCGCACTTGACCCCGCCCGTCCCGCGGCCGCCCACGACCCCGGCGCCATGCACTTCGAGGTGCTCGACAACCGCGAGCTCACCCCCCAGGCCATGCTCGTCAGCGTCTACCAGAGCCTCGCCGCCACCAACGCATCCGAGAACCAGATGAGCTACCGGATGTCCGGCGAGCTCACCCTCAAGGGCCAGCCGCCCGTCCGCCTCCAGGGCATCATGGCGCCCACCGAATCCGGCTCCGGCGCCGTCAGCTCCGCGCTCTACGTCAACGACCGCTTCGGCAGGCTCTACAGCAACGCCATCGAGCAGCCCGAGGTCACCGGCCTCCGCCTCAGCATGCAACCCCTCCCCGGCCGCCGCTCCGCCGTCCTCGAAGGCGCACGCCTCGGAGCCACCGAGGTCCGCCGCGGAGAGACCCTCGAACTCGAAGCCACCGTGCACCCCTACCAGACCCGGGCCGAGGTCGTCCGCCTCCACGTCACCCTGCCCCAGACGCTCGCCCGGGGCCCCATGCGCATCGTCGTCAGCGACGGCGCCACCGTCGACAAGCTCACCGGCTCCGGCACCGGAGCAGGCTCCCCCGCCAACGTCGCCGGCGGTGCCCCCCGCGCCCTGCCGCTCGCCGACACCGTCGCACAGATGAACCGCTCCCACCCCAACGACCGCGTCTACGTCACCCTGCTCGACCACTCCCCCCAGGCCTCCCTCGAATCGGAGTCCCTCGCCACCCTCCCCCTCTCGATCGTCAATGTCCTCGAGCCCCTCAAGGCGTCGCAAAAGGTCCAGCTCAGCGGAGAAAGCGCCGTCGAAGCCGCGTCCGAGCCCGTCGGCTACGCGCTCACCGGCTCGCAGGTCCTCACCGTCGAAGTCCGCTGAACCCGCCAGAACCCGCTCTACCTCCACACTCCGCACCCACCGCAACGCCCTCATGTAGCATCGAAGGCACGGGTCCCAACACGAAAGCACCAGGCGGTCCGAACCGGAGAGATACGTTCCAATGAGTGCAACCGAAATTCGTGGCCTGGCTGTCCATGCAGCCGGAGCCCAGCTAGTGCCCTACAAGTACGACGCCGGCGACTTGAAGGCAAATGAAGTCGAGGTGCGCATCTCCCACTGCGGCGTCTGCCACTCCGACGTGCACCTCATCGACAACGACTGGGGGATCAGCCGCTTCCCCTTCATCCCGGGCCACGAGATCGTAGGCACCGTCACCGCCGCAGGCTCCGACGTCACCGACCGCCCCGCCGGCCAGCGCGTCGGCATCGGCTGGCAGGCAGACTCCTGCGGCCGCTGCGAGTGGTGCCGCCAGGGCGACGAGCATCTCTGCGCCCAGGCACAGCCCACCTGCGTCGGCCGCAACGGCGGCTATGCCGATTCCATCCGCGTCAACTCCCGCTTCGCCATCCCCATCCCCCCCAGCCTCGACAGTGAGACCGTCGCGCCTCTGCTCTGCGGAGGCATCACCGTCTACACCCCCCTGCGCCATCACCGCATCGGGCCCTGGTCCCGCGTCGGCGTCGTCGGCATCGGAGGCCTCGGCCACCTCGGCCTCCAGTTCGCCCGCGCCTTCGGAGCCGAAGTCACCGCGCTCTCCACCTGCAAGGACAAGGAAGGCGAGGCCCGCGCCATGGGCGCCCACCACTTCGTCAACACCCGAGACATGGCCGAGGTCAAGAAGATCGCCGGCTCCTTCGACCTCCTGCTCTCCACCGTCAGCGCCGATCAGGACTGGCAGTCCTTCATCAACGGCCTCCGGCCCAGGGGAGCCATGCACGTCGTCGGTGTGCCGCCCTCGCCCATCGCGGTCCAGGCATTCTCCCTCATCGGCCAGCAGCGCTCCCTCGCAGGCAGTCCCACCGGCAGCCCGCGCGATCTCCACGAGATGCTCGAAGTCGCCGCCCGCCACGGCATCAAAGCCAGCACCGAGCGCTTCCCCATGGCCAAGGCCAACGACGCCATCGCCCGCGTCAAGAAGAGCAAAGTCCGCTACCGCGCCGTGCTCGCCAACTAGCCCTCGCCTCCCGCGTCACGCCACCTGCTGCCTGCGATTCTCCGGAACCGCCAGCGCATCGAAGTTCGCCGCCAGCGCCCGCAGCTCCTCCGCCACCCCCAGCCCGCTCAGCGGCCTGCCGTGGCCCGGCGCGACCGTAGCCGGATCCAACCCCGCGAGCCTCTCCACCGACGCCTTCGCCGCCGCCCAGTCCGACGTGAAGTACGCCGGCGGCCCATGCCCCGGCGGCAATCGCATCGTGCGCGACCACCTGTTCTTCGGGAATCTTGATCGGCTCGGCATCTCCAGCGTCCGCAGGCATCGTCATGCACGTCTCTCCTGCTCCGCTAGGATGCCGGCTCCACGCTGGATCGCTGTGCGAGGACGCAGGTAGACTCGGAGCACGATGAAACGAAGCGCCGTTCTGGTTCTATGGGCTGCCGCCGGTCTGCTCGCCCGGCCCTCCGCCGCACAGGGCACAAAGCTCTGGACGGTCAGCCGCTACGACGAGATGGAGCGCGGCCAGGCCGAGGGGGTCGCCATCCGCAGCGACGGCCGCCTCCAGCCCGGCCCGGCCGTCTCCCTGCTCCTCCAGACCCCCGGCAACTACGTCTGGGCCGTCGCCGCGGACGCCGCGGGCACCGTCTACGCCGGCATGGGCGGCCTCGCCGCGGGCGGCGCCGTCGTGCTCCGCATCGGCCCCTCCGGCAAACCCTCCGTGCCCGTCTTCGAAGGCCGCGAGCTCGCCGTGCAGGCCCTCCGCACCGCCCCCGACGGCACCGTCTACGCCGCCACCTCGCCCGACGGCAAGGTCTACCGCCTCGGCGCCAGACCAGCCGACGCCACCGTCGTCTTCGACCCCTCCGCCATGCCCGAAAAGCCCAGGTACCTCTGGGACATCGCCCTCGCCCCCAACGGCAAGGAGATCTTCGTCGCGGCCGGCGCGCCCGCCGTCGTCTACCGCGTCCCGCTCGCCGGCCCCGGCAAGCCCCAGACCGCCTTCCGCACCGCCGACCAGCACGTCCGCGCCCTGCTGCTCGCGCCCGGCGGAACCCTCTGGGCAGGCACCGACGGCGCAGGCGTCATCTACCGCTTCGATACCACCGCCCCCGCCGCCCGCCCCTTCGCCGCCTACGCCGCCCCGCGCCGCGAGATCACCGCCCTCGCCATGGACCCCGCCGGCAACCTCTACGCCGCCGGCGTCGGAGCCCACCCCGCCGCCAACGCCCCCCAGCCCGGCCT
>JALYIA010000087.1 GCA_030776065.1 Acidobacteriota bacterium | reverse complement strand
ACGCCGTACCTTCGGACTCGCAGCCGCAGGCATCCTCCTCGGCTTCGCAGCCGCGGCCGCCGCCGGCTACATGTACCTTCAGAGCACCGGAGCCATACGCCCCCACACCACCATCCCCGCACCCGAGCACGCCCCCGGTCAAACTCCGGCAGATCCGCCCCCGGCGTCCCCTGCCCCAAGCACGCCGAGCACCGACCCCGAGCCCCGAGGTGCACAGACCCCAACCGTCGTCACTCCCCGAAGGACCCGGCCCGCCGGAACCTCGCCCCACCTCCTCCCCCGGGAGGTTCAGATGGAGGCCCAGGCAGCCCGAGCCTCCGCAGCCGATCAGTCCCAGGGCACGCAGTCCCAGGGCACGCAATCGCTACCGCCCGCCGAGACCGGCCGCCGTCCTCTAGCCGGACAGCCCGGCACCACCCCGAACGAGCCCCAGTAAGCCCCGCGCCTCCCGGCACACACCCCACCGGCTATCCGCCGCCGCGCTCCTGCCAGTCACCCACCGCGCCCCCAAATTCAGGCGACGCCGATTACCGTGCAAAGCTCCCTCACCGAGTCCGCGGACCGGTTCAGAGCGGCCTGCTCCTCCGCCGTCAGCTTGATCTCGATGATTTTTTCGATGCCCTTCTCTCCCAGCTTGCACGGCACCCCCACATACAGCCCGGAGATCCCATACTCGCCCTCGAGATACGCGGCGCACGGCAGAATCTTCTTCTTGTCCTTCAGGATCGCCTCGACCATCTCGACCGCCGCGGCCGAAGGCGCATAGTACGCCGAGCCCGTCTTCAGATACTTCACAATCTCGGCGCCCCCGTTGGCCGTGCGCGTCTCCAGCTCCTTCAGCCGGTCCGGCGCAATCAACTCCGTAATCGGGATGCCCGCCACAGTCGAATATCGCGACAGAGGAACCATCGTGTCGCCATGCCCGCCCAGCACAAACGCCGTAACATTCTCCACCGAGACGTCCAGCTCCGTCGCGATGAACGTCCGAAACCGCGCTGAATCCAGCACACCCGCCATGCCGATCACACGCTCGCGCGGAAAGCCCGACTGCTTGAACGCAGCCTGCGCCATCGCATCCAGCGGGTTCGACACCACGATGATGATCGAGTCCGGCGACGTCTTCACCACCTCGCCCACCACCTTCGACATGATCCCGTAGTTCGTGTTCAGCAGGTCGTCGCGGCTCATCCCGGGCTTCCGCGGAATGCCCGCCGTTATCACCACCACGTCCGAGTTCGCCGTCTCCGCGTAGTCGTTCGTGCCCGTAATCTTGCAGTCCCGCTTCTCGATCGGCATCGCCTGCATCAGGTCCAGGCCCTTGCCCTGCGGTACGCCCTCGGTGATGTCTACCAGCACCACATCCGCAAGCTCCTTCGCCGCAATCCAGTGCGCCGCCGTCGCCCCCACATTGCCCGCCCCAACAATCGTTACCTTCTTCCGCATCGATTCTCCTCGTCCGTACCACTCTCTGCCTTGCATTCGCCGGCCCGCTCTAGCTCCATCCCCACAGATACAACGCATTCCCATCAGGATCGGTGAAGTGCACGAAGTTCCCTCCCTCCCCGCGCAGCACCTCCCCTACACTCTTCGCCCCGGCCGCCACCAGCTTCTCTCTCGCCGCCTCGATGGACCCGGCCACATTCAGCCCCACCTGGATCGACCCCGGCGTACCCGGCCGGGCGTACTTCTCCGATTCCGGATGCAGACCGACCGTGAACCCTCCGGCCGCCACCGTCGCCCAGTGGTCCCCGTAGTGGCTCGTTACCTGCATCCCCAGAACCTCCGTATAGAACGCGAGTGCCGCCGTCATGTTCGTGATGTACACCGTCGCATTGCCGCCAGTCACCATCGCGTTCACCCCATATTCTCGATCATCCGCGAGGCAAACTCGCTGGTCTTCGCCTTCGTCGCCCCCTGCATCTGCCGCTCGAAGTCGTACGTCACATACTTCTGCTGAATCGTCTTCTCCATCGAGCGCTCAATCAGCCGCGCCGCCTCCGGCCAGCCCAGAAAGTCGAACAGCATCACGCCCGAAAGCATCACCGATCCCGGATTGATCACGTCCTTATCCGCATACTTCGGCGCCGTCCCGTGCGTCGCCTCGAAGACCGCAAACCCGTCGCCTACATTCGCACCCGGAGCGATCCCCAGCCCGCCAACCTGCGCCGCAGCAGCGTCCGAGATGTAGTCCCCGTTCAGGTTCGTCGTCGCCAGCACCGAGTAGTCGCTCGGCCGGATGATGATCTGCTGAAAGATCGAGTCGGCAATCCGGTCGTTCACCAGAATCTTCGACTTCCACTTCCCTCCCCCGTGGCTCTGCCCGATCCCCGCCAGCACCTCGTTCACCTCCGCCACCACCGACGCGCCAAACTCCTTCGGCGCAAATTCGATGCCCGGCTCGATCAACGCCGCATTCTCCTCCGGCGTAATCCCGGGGTTCGCCTCCACGTTGCCCAGGATCCAGCTCTCCCGCTCCGTCACCGTCTGCTCGCGGAACTCCTCTGTCGCCACCTCGTAGCCCCACTCGCGGAACGCGCCCTCGGTGAACTTCTGGATATTCCCCTTGTGCACCAGCGTCACCGTCTTGCGGCCGTTCGCAATCGCATACGCAATCGCCGCCCGCACCAGGCGCTTCGAGCCGGTGATCGAGATCGGCTTCACACCCACCCCCGAATCCAGCCGAACCTTCTTCTTGCCGCCCTTCAGCATCGTCTCGTTCACAAACTCGATGAACTGCTTCGCCTCCGGAGTTCCCTGCCGGAACTCAATGCCCGCGTAGATGTCCTCCGTGTTCTCACGAAAGATCACGATGTCCACCAGCTCCGGGTGCTTCACCGGGCTCGGCACACCGGCGTAGTACTTCACCGGACGAATGCACTGGTACAGATCCATCAACTGCCGCAGCGCCACGTTCAGCGAGCGGATGCCGCCGCCCACCGGCGTCGTCAGCGGCCCTTTGATCGACACCCGGAAGTCCACCGTCGCCTTCACCGTATCGTCCGGCAGCCAGTTCTGCGTCTGGCGATACGCCTTCTCGCCCGCCAGCACCTCGTACCACGCCACCTTGCGCCTGCCGCCGTACGCCTTCTCCACCGCCGCGTCGAACACACGCTGCGAGGCCTTCCAGATGTCCCGCCCCGTGCCGTCCCCCTCGATAAACGGGATGATCGGATGATCGGGAATCGTGAACGTGCCGTCTTTATACTCGATCGTCTGCCCATCGGCGGGCACGGGAATTCCGTTGTAGCTGGTCTGCGGCATTGTGTTCGGTAGCTCCAGATGGATGCGGATTTCGTTCAGCACCTCGAAGGCTACCACCCACGAAACAGCCATGGCAACGAAGCCCAGCGCCACACCGCGATAATCGCCCACCAACGTGCAGAACCGCGATAATCGCCCACACACGCCGGGTATACAAGCACCCCGAACGTCTCAGCGCAGTCAGCACTCCACCGTGGCGACCACCCTCGCCTTCTTCATCGAACCCGCATCCGCCGACGCCCCCGAAACGCCCCCCCCGCTCATCCGAAACGTCGGCGGCCTCCTTCATACCGCGCGGTCGCCTCCGTACTCATCGCCCGGATTCAGCCAATCCCAGACGGCGAACAGCCCCGGCCGAAGCCGGGGCTCTCCTCAGAACCACACACGCCCTAAAACTGGTTCCAGAGCAGCTGGTTGTACACGTCATGGTGAAACTGGATCTCCGGCGCCTTCACCACCGTCCCCAGCAGCCGTGCGCAGCGGTCCGCCGAGGCCTGCTTCAGATCCCCGTACCGCGCCTTCACATCCTCGCCCAGAAGCGTCGTCGTCCACTTGCCCGTGCGGTACAGCTCCAGCGCAGAGTAGATGTTGTCCGACAGGTACCGGTCCGCCTGCCGCAGATTCTTGATCTTGGCCGTCTCGCCCTGCAGCCCCGTCCGGAAGATCGAGTACAGCACGATGTACGGATTCGCATCCGGCCCCACCGAGCGAACCTCCACACGCGCCGACTTCTCATTCCCGATCGGAATGCGCACCATCGACCCGCGATCCGTCGCCGAAGCCTTGATCTGGTTCGGAGCCTCGAAGTGCGGATCCAGCCGCCGGTACGCATTCACGCTCGCATTCAGCAGCAGGCACAGCTCCTCGCCATGCGTCAGAATCCGGTCCACAAACTGCCACGCAAACTTGGAGACCTTCTCGTCCCCATTCGGATCCCAGAACAGGTTCTTGCCCTTCTTCGTGATCGACACGTTCGTGTGCATGCCCGAGCCGTTCACCCCGACCACAGGCTTCGGCAGAAAGCTCGCCGTCATCCCCATCTGCGTCGCAACCTGCCGGCAGATCAGCTTGTACAGCTGAATCTGATCGGCCGCGGCAACCACCTCGCCGTAGCTGTAGTTGATCTCGAACTGGCTCGGCGCCACCTCAGGATGATCCTTCTCGTTCTCAAACCCCATCGCGCGCTGGATCTCAGCCGTCGTGTCGATGAACTCCCGCAGCGGATCCCCGGGCAGCGAGTGGTAATAGCCGCCCTTGTTCACATACTCGAAGCTGCCCGTCTCGTGGAACGTGCGCTCCGCATCGATGCCCTCGAACAGAAAGCCTTCAATCTCGTTCGCCGCGTTCAGCGTGTAACCGTTCTGCTCGAACATCTCGTCGGAGAACTTCTTCAGCACACCCCGCAGATCGCCCGAGTACGGCTCGCCGTTCTTGTCGATCACCTGGCCGAACACCAGCACCTTGCCCGGTCCGAACACGTCCGCCGGCGTCCAGTAGAACGCGCTCCAGTCGATGCCCAGCCTAAGATCGCTCTCCCGCTGCGCCGTGAACCCCCGGATCGAGCTGCCGTCAAACGTCAGATTGTCCCAGCTCTTCACAAAAAACTTCTTGTCGTAGTCCAGCATGTGCAGCCGGCCTTCAAGGTCGGAAAACACCACGATCACGGCCTTAATCCGCTTCTCGTCCGTCAGATACTTCAATCGCTCTTCCTGAATCGTGTCGACGGGAACGCGGGACCTCCGCTGGTCCTTCGCCATCAGGTTCAGATCTTCGAGTTCGCCGTACGAGAGCTCCAGGAAATCACGATATTCGCTCGACATGATGCTCCTTCAAGATGTGGGTTGGTCCAGAGTGACGCGAAATGCAGCCTGCAACACGGCCCCAACCTCGACCGGGTGGCATGACATGTGCCGGAAACATCCGCGTACTAGAAAAGTAACAGAGAACGCCGCCCCATAACATCCCCAATACCATCCCTTCGCGCCAACCCGCCCCACGTCCCTCGCCCTCCTCGAGCCCGCCCGCCGCACCCTCTCCCACACCCCCCGCCTGCCCCGCTCGCACACAC